>NZ_JAIUDG010000019.1:0-125948 GCF_020179875.1 Paenibacillus sp. alder61 | reverse complement strand
TAAGTGAAAGTGACAAAAACACTGAGCCTGAACAATTTTATTGTCAGGCTAGCGTCTTTAGGCGCAGTTTGGCAACAGGGGGTTATACCCCAAGAGCAAACCACCCGTTGGACGGGTGGTTATGATTGCGGCTTTAGCCAGTTGGACTGGCGAAGCGTGCGAAACCACCTGCTATGCGGGTGGTATAGTGATGCTTATAGCCAGAAACCAACTGATGGGGTCGGTTATAGGGTGTTCAAGCTATGATGTATAACGAAAGGAAAAGGTAGCTTAATGGCTAATCGAAGTGATATGTCACCTACAAAGGGGCGCCTAGTGTGCTTCTAGGCTTCGAACTACAAAAAGATGCAGATCTGCAGGTATTTAAGCCGATTCCCGAGGGAATGCGAAAAAAGATGCAAATCTGCAGGCATTTCCAGCGTTTTTAGAGAAACGAGCCGTTTTCGTCGAAAATTCCTGCAGATTTGCAGGTATTTGGAAATTTCGAGTCCAAACAGGAAAAAAGCATGCAGATATGCAGGAATTTTATGTTATCAAGGTTGTCTGACGGAGGGACTAGTAATAATGCACCCCTTCAGGGGTAGGCAAATGCAGCAACGGCATAGTAGCTTGAACGTAGTGAAAGCAAGCGCCTTTAGACGCGAGCCGGTAATAAAGGCTTATAGCCTTAGAGCAAACCACCCGTTCACACGGGTGGTTTTTGTTGCTGGAACAATTAGTAATGAACCTCGTAACTGCCCGCTATGTACAAAGGAATGGCAACCCGTTAACGAATGGCGGTCTTTTCTTAGTGTGTGATTTGTTCATTTGTAACCATTTGATTTTACATATGTAAATATTATATAAAACAAATGAACACAAATTTTTGACATATGTAAATCAAGGTGTTAATCTAGGTTAAGAACCAGGAATATTGTGGAAACCGGGTGGTGCTCGATACGTACAATGTCTAGGTTGGTTGTCTAGTAGGGCACTAGCTGAGAAGGAGGTTTGCAGACATGAACGTCGTTGATGAGATGATTTACGCTGTTCCGGAGTTAAATCGAAATTTTACTCATTATCAGGAACTTAGCGGAGGGCTTTGCAACCAAACATTTAAGGTGTATACGAAACAACGCACGTATGTGTTACGATTGAACAGCCGACAGAACGAATATTTGAATCTCACGCGCCATTCCGAAGTAGAAGTCATGCGGAAGGCCTGCCGGAAGGGGATAGCCCCCGAAGTGATATTCGCTGATGACCCGCAGCGCTTTGTAGTCACCAACTACATCGACGGCCGAATGCTCGAGAAGAGTGATCTTAATAACAACGCGATCAAGAACATGATTATGGATCGTTTAAAGATTATACATAGCATGGAAGGGGTGGATCGGACTTGTACGCCATACGACCTGATTTTTGGCTATCTGAAGGGTGCAGATCTATTGGGGGTCAAATATCCGAGCGGACTGCTGCAAATTCTCGATCGCATTGAAAAGATAGCCCATATGCGCAGTAATGACAAAACATATAATAACAAGTTCTGTCATAACGATTCTTTTCTATGTAATATGATTCTTACGGGAGAACAGCTCCAAATTATTGATTGGGAATTGTCGGGCATCGGTGATATATTTTTTGAATTGACCCTGATTCCGTTTTCGAATCAATTTAGCGAGGCGGAAGAGCGTGAGTGGCTTGCGCTTTATTTCGGTTTTTTTGAGGGAGAGACTTTCCGTATTTTTCAGGAAATGAAATTTGTGGCGATGGTCCGTGAAGTGGCTTGGGGTCTTTTTTACAGCGGGCTCACCAAAGATGATCCTGACCGTAATTTTGATTATTACAAATTTGCCGAATCTTGCATTCAACGAATTGAAGAGGGGATTTATCATCTTTAAATCTAAGGAGTGAGGGTCGATTGAAGAGAGGCTTAAAGTGGTTTATATGGATAACATTGGCGGCCATTTTAGGTGGAATTGTGCTAAATTTCTATTTAAATTATTTTACCATCGCTTATGCATTAATAGGTGTACTCATCCTTGTATTTTCGGGGTGGGGGGCCGTTGTAAAATCAAAAAACGATGTGAACAGCCATATGGATCAAATGCGACGGAACTCATCCCAGATAGATGACATAGAACGTTTTACGAGATAATCTCCGATATTATTTCTGCATATTAACATGACAGGGGAAACGAAATGGCGGAATCGTATCTTATTCGAGGAAAAAAACTGCATGTGGAGCTATTTGGCAAACGGCATTCGCCGGCGGTGCTGTTTTTGCACGGAGGTCCCGGAGAAAGCTGTTACGAGTTTGTCTATCACCAAGCCGAAAAACTGGCATCCGAACTCTTCGTCGTCGCCATCGATCAACGGGGAGTGTGCCGCTCGGAAAGAATAGGGGACGACGAGCCTTTTGGCTTGAAGGATCTTATCGATGATTGCGTAGAACTCAGGGAGCAACTCGGTATCGCGAGATGGTCGGTGCTCGGCCATTCCTTCGGCGGTTATTTGGCTTTAATCTACGCAATTACCTACCCGGAATCCGTTGCGAAAGTGATTTTTGAATGTCCGACATTCGATTTTGGTTGGACCGCAAAGAGCCTGTTAACGAAAGCGGCCGCGCTTTTCGAAAAAATGGGCGATGAGGCGCGCAGCGTCCGATGTCTGCAATTGGCTGCGGGGTCTCTCCCTGCAAAGGAACTTTTTGACCAATATCTTCAATTGGGGGATGACCTTGGCGAGCAAAAAGAGCTCATTTATTCCGAACAGGAGGTGTCGACGGATTATTCGCTATACACCGAGAACGAATGGGATCAATTTGACGAGAATACGGAAATCCATCTTAGCCGCCTGCGGGAGGAAGGGAAGATTTTCGATTCCGTTGTGCCCCTGATTTCCCGGTTGACCGTACCGTCGCTCCTCATTTTGGGTGAAAACGATCCGGTCACTTGTGAGCGCCATGTTCGTGCATATCGTGCGGCTCCTCGAGGAAAAATCAAAATTTTCGAAGACTGCGGGCATACGCCGCACAAGGAACGCCCCGAATTGTATAAGAATGTGGTCATCGACTACATATGTTCCGATAGCGATCCCTATTGATATGACATGCATCCCTGAAGGAGAAGTTCCTTTATTGGGATGCATTTTTCATTTTGTTAAGGCGCATTTTTGCTGGAAAAATATCGCATAATACTCACGTTAATCCAAAAGATGGAGGAATGGTTGATGGATAGCGTGATGCTGGCCCGATCCTTGTTCGGATCATCGATGGCCTTTCATATTATTTTTGCCACTCTGGGGGTAGGGCTGCCTTTCATGATCGTCATGGCGGAAATCGTTTATCAAATCAAAAAAGACCGCGACTACGCCATCATGGCGAAGCGCTGGACGAAATGCCAGGCCATTTTGCTGGGGGTGGGGATTCCGTCCGGGACGATGGTCGGCGTCATGCTATCGCTTTTATGGCCGGGTTTTATGGAGATCGTCGGCCAGGTGATCGCGCTGCCCTTCCAAATCGAAATCTGGGCTTTTTTGCTGGAAGCCCTATTCATGTCGATTTACGTCTATGCCGCAGACCGTCTTCCCCCGGCGCTAAGGATTGCTAGCGTGACGTTCGTCGCATTGGGGGCCAGCGCGTCGGCCGTGCTGATCACCGATGCTCACGCCTGGATGAACACCCCGCAAGGCTTCCGGTTGGAGAACGGAAAGGTGGTCGATATCGACCCGTGGGCTGCGGTTTTTAACCCCAGCCTGCCTACGACGGCGACGCACGTGCTGGTCTCGGCTTACGTACTGGGCGCGTTCGCGGTCGTATCCGTGGCGGCCGCCAAGCTGCTCGGACGCAAACGCCCGGAGCGAGAACGGCAGTACCATCGCAAAGGCCTGGTCCTATCGCTGGCCATCGGAGGCGTTATGTCTCTGCTGACGGCGCTTAACGGGCATGAAACCGCGCAAATGCTGCACCATTACCAGCCGGAAAAGCTGGCCGCCGCCGAAGGTTTATTCGAAACGCAGGCGTTCGCTCCGCTGGCGATCGGCGGTTTCACCGATAAGGAGAGCCGGACGATCCGGGGGGCGATCGAAATTCCGTGGGCGCTTAGCTTCCTGGCGGGGAACCGGTTTGACACCGTGGTCAAAGGGTTAAACGACTTTCCCGTGGAAGAGTGGCCGCCTCTGTTCGTTCACACGCTTTTTAATCTGATGGTAGGTATCGGTTCTCTGCTCATCTTGGTTTCGATCGGTTCGCTCGTCTTCCGGTTCGTTAAGAAGAAGGAGTTTCCGCGCTGGCTGCTGGGAGGACTGATATGCACCGGGCCGCTCGCTTTGATCGGGATCGAGACCGGTTGGATATTCAGTTGCACGGGGCGCCAGCCCTGGACGATTTACCATATCCAGTCGACCGCGTCCGCGGCCACCCAGTCGGAGAATCTCGGCATCCTATTTGTTCTTTTTATCGGGCTCTTTGTGTTTATGCTGGTCGTCACCGCTTTGGTGCTGCGTTATCATTTCAGGCGTCATCCGGTGACCCCGGAGATGCTGGAAGCCGGCTAGGGAGGAAGGGGTTGAAGAAGGTATGCACGATTCCACGATAGCGATTTCCATCCTATGGGGATTTCTGTTCATTTATTCGATTATGGGTTCCATCGATTTCGGCGCCGGATTCTGGTCGATGGTCTTCAGCAAAAAAAATCCGCAGGCCGCGAGCCTCGCCAATCGCTTTTTGTCGCCGTCCTGGGAAGTGACCAACGTATTTCTGGTGCTGCTGGTCGTGGCTTTGGTCGGCTTTTTCCCGCGGGCCGCCTATTTGCTCGGAACGCTGCTGCTGGTCCCCGTCAGCCTTGTGCTGGTGCTGCTGCTGTTCCGCAGTTCGTTTATGGTTTACGCTTACTCCGTGCAGCGGAAGGTTCGGAGCTTGCGGCTCGTATCGGGGATTACCGGGGTACTGATTCCGGGACTGCTCGTCAGCGTTCTGCCGATCACGCTAGGGGGCTTTATTCATAGCGAGGGCGGTTATCCGCAGCTTAGATATGCCGAACTGCTGGCGAGTCCTTCCCTGTACGCTTATTTGGGCTTTGGCATCGCGACCGAGCTGTTCTTGTCCGCGCTGTTCCTTTCCGACTTCTCCCGGCAAGCCGGGGATGAGTCGACTTACCGGCATTACCGGACGCTCGCCGTGTACGCGGGACCGCTTGCGATGCTGCTCGCCGTCGTGGCGACCTTCACCATGAATGAGGAAGCAAGGTGGATGGTGAATCGGATGAGAGAGCAGGGGGGCTGGTTCATGCTGTCGGCCGCCGCTTTTCTCGCCGGTTATGTCTCTCTCTGGATCAAGCGGAAAGGTCGGCTTGGGTGGCCTCGTCTAGCGTTTATTTTCGTGGTGATTCAGTTTGCGCTGGCGAGTTATGCTTATGGCAAAGCGCATATGCCGTACATCGTATATCCGTATCTGACCGTGGACGAAGGAATTACCAACCACCCGATGTTTATTTCCCTGCTTTGGGGGTACGCCGTAGGGACCGTAATTTTACTGCCGGTGTTCGTGTTGTTCTGGTGGCTGTTCCTGAAGGATAAACGGTACTTGCAGGCGGAGTAGTTGTCACTGTGGTCATTTCATACTAAAAGGAGTTCACCATTGGCGAACTCCTTTTGTATTTACTATCGCAAAGATTGCAGCAGTTGCCGTTTGCCTCCATTTCCGTTGTGCTTTGTTTCGAAACAGTGATTAGATAAACAGGTTATGCCCGGTCTCTTCCGCTTTGCCCAGGTAGGCGCCTACCCCGCCATAACCAATCCCATCAATCAGCTCGGTCCGGTCAATGCCCATTAAGTCCATCGACATTTGACACGCGATAATCTCAACACCCTGGTCTAACGCTGTACGGATAAGCTCTTCCAACGAAGGAACATTATTGCGCTTCATGAGGGATCGGATCATCTGTGGACCCATGCCGAGCATATTCATTTTGGACATGGATAGCCTTCGGCTTCCTCTTGGCATCATGGCCCCGAACATTCTGCCGACAAAACTCTTTGCGACAGGAACCCTCTCATGTTTTCGTATGATGTTCAGACCCCAGAACGTGAAGAACATAGTGACTTTTTTGCCGCTGGCTGCGGCACCGTTCGCGATGATGAAGGAAGCGATGGCTTTGTCCAAGTCCCCGCTGAAGATCACCATCGTGCTTCGATCGTTAGACATAGTTTTCGATGAAGGAGGGGAAATGGGCTGCATTTCCTTACCGCCTTTACTAAGGTATGCCTCAATGACGCCGTCCTGTCGTCTATCCAGCTGCAACAGCTCGTTCCGCGACATTTTGCTCCACGATTTGATATCTTCATAAAAACCCGGATCGGAAGCCGTTATCTTCAGGACCTGACCCTCCTGCAGTCGATCCATATGCTGCTTCACCTGGAGCAGCGGACCCGGGCAAGCAAGCCCGCATGCATCCAACACCATGTCCACAGTCGGAGGAACAGCGGAGGAATGTACTGTGGCAGCCGTTTCCCGATGAGCGGAAGGAAGATTCAATGACTCAGATCTTATTTCCAAAAGTTTAGGGCTGTAACGGCTCATTTGATAGGTTTTGTAGCCTCCGGTCAAATTTTTAACCCAGTAGCCCTTTTGTTTCAGAATCCGGGAAGCCGTATAACCGCGTAAGCCAACTTGACAGTATACCCATATTTCCTTTGAATGATCCAATTCACCCAAGCGGTGGCGGAGTTCATCCACCGGTATGTTGACCGCACCCTCAATGTGGCCGTTAGCATATTCGATCGCTGTCCGGACGTCCACTAACACTATATTGCCGATATCACGGCCAGTCAAATCCGCTGGGAGTACGACCTCTGTCAATCCTCGAAGTACGTTTTCCGCCGCATATCCTGCCATGTTAACCGGGTCTTTAGCGGAA
The DNA here is from genome assembly GCF_020179875.1 of Paenibacillus sp. alder61. NCBI lineage: Bacteria > Bacillati > Bacillota > Bacilli > Caryophanales > Paenibacillaceae > Paenibacillus > Paenibacillus sp. alder61. Next base: position 119,052 of record NZ_JAIUDG010000019.1, on the reverse strand, counting down.
GAATAGGGAGGAGCATAAGCCAATTCCAACTCTGTCAGATCGGTAACCGTTCCTCTAAAGCGAATTACGGTGGAAATATCGTCGATCCGTTTGTCTACCCCGTCATACCCGACCGCCTGTGCGCCAAGCACCGTTCCATCGGGGCTGAACAACAGCTTTAATGAGATAGGTGTGGCATTCGGGTAATAAGAGGCATGAGAGCTTGGGTGCACATATACGACATGGTAAGGAATATTTAGTTGATTCAATATTTTTTCGCTGCTCCCGGTGATCGCGCCGGTTAATCCGAAGACTTTTATAATGGATGTTCCTTGAGTGCCCTTATACGACGTATTTAGTCCGCACACGTTGTCCGCCGCAATTCTACCCTGCTTGTTGGCCGGTCCGGCAAGCGGAATCGCGGTTTTTTGTCCGTGCACGAACTCCACAACCTCCACCGCGTCCCCGACGGCATAAATATCCGGAATGGCGGTCTCCATCCGTTCATTAACCACAATATGCCCTTTGGGTCCGAACTCCAAACCGCTGTTCTGAAGAAAACCCGTATCCGGCTCGACGCCAATCGCAAGCAATACTATTTCGCTTTCCAAGGTTTTGCCGCTGGCCAGGTTCACGTTGATCCGATTGCCTTGCTCTTGGAAGCCCGTAACCGGATCGGAGAACACCAGTTGTACGCCGCGGCTCTCCAGTTCCTTGGCCAATACGGAGGCCATCTCAAAGTCAAAAGGAGTTAAAATTTGCGTACCCGACTGAATCAGTGTAACGCTCAGCCCCGCTTCACGGAGATTTTCCACCATTTCGACGCCGATAAATCCTCCGCCGATCACGATCGCCGAGCGCGTGCCTTCTTCTTTCACCCTGGCTTTAATCCGGTCCGTATCCGGTATGTTGCGGAGCGTATGAATTCTGCTGCTGTTGATTCCCGGCCATTCCGGACGGATCGGCTTCGCACCGGGTGACAGAATCAATGCATCGAATTCTTCTTCATACACGCCACGTTCCTGGCTATTTACTTTTACTTTTTTATTCGCGGGATCAATGGAAATCACTTCGCTATGCGTTCGCACATCCACGTTGAAACGCTTATGCATAGCTTCAGGGGTTTGCACAAGCAGCTTGGAGCGGTCTTGAATGGAACCGCCTATATAATAAGGAAGCCCACAGTTCGCAAACGAAATATAGGGGTCGCGTTCGAACATGACAATATGCGCTTCTTCATCCAGCCGGCGGAGTCTGGCGGCCGCAGATGCGCCTCCGGCTACACCGCCGACGATTAGTATCTTTTTACTCATGGTTGCTTATCTCTCCCAAAAATAAATGAATTAGTTGTTTAATCTTCTCGTTCTTGACGGAGTAATTGATTTCTAAGCCATTCCGTTCGCTCTCTACAATACCGAGCGACCGAAGCTTCTGCAGATGCTGCGATACCGTAGATTGGGGTAGCTCCAGGCAGTCCTGCATGTAGGAGACGTTGCAGCTCCCTTTCTGCATCAAGCCGCGGAGAATACACAGTCGAACAGGGTGGGCAATGGCTTTTAATAGCTCGGCGGTTTGATTGTAAGCTTTAAAGTTGCTATCCATATGATCACTCCATATATCACTAAATTAATATATTCAAATATTACGATATAAATTCATAAAAGTCAAACTCGCCTTTCAGGGAAATGAAAATTGTTAAGGACTTCTCAATGATGCGTTCCAATTTTATATAAACATGTCCTGTTACGCAATTGTCATCAAAAAAGGGAATTTAGTATAATGATTAGTAATTGCTTACAAAGATTTCCTTAGAGGGATTAGTCACCGGAAACCAGACAAACGGGCCAGCCAAAAATAAATGCCGGGAGGGAGGGAAACCAAAGTCTAACCTGCAACGGGATTAATGACTTTAGGAGCTTTACACATCATGCTTGTGAACGTGCTGTTTATTTTTGTACTTTTTATGTGAGAGGGTAGGTGCATGTCATGAAGTTTAGCGATTACCAGTATGAGCGGCCTGATGTGAAGGCTTTCGAGCAAAAGTTCAAGGAACTTCTGAACGAATTTAAATCTGCAGGTACTTATGAAGAGCAGGATCGGGCGATGACCGAAATCAACAAGCTCCGCAGTCAATTCGGCACGTTTCAGCAGTTGGCCAGTATTCGGCATTCGGTGGACACGAACGATGAATTCTATAAAGCGGAGCAGGATTTCTTCGATGAGAACGGCCCTGTCGTAGAAGAGTATATAACCGATTACTACCGGGAACTGGTAAATTCCAAATTTCGCGGGGAACTGGAGGGGAAATGGGGACATCAGCTGTTCCGCCTCGCCGAGATGTCGCTTAAAACGTTCAGCCCGGAGGTTATTGAGGATTTGCAGCAGGAGAACAAGCTGACGACGGAGTATGCGAAGCTGATCGCCTCCGCGAAAATCCCGTTCGAAGGCGAGGAACGTACGCTGCCGCAGTTGATCCCCTTTCAGGAGTCCACGGATCGGGATATGCGGAAGCGCGCCATGGAGGCTTCCAGCGGTTTTATGGCCGAGCATGAGCAGACGTTCGACCGCATTTATGACGACCTCGTTAAGGTGAGAACGAGAATCGCCAAGAAGCTCGGATTCAACAACTTCGTGGAACTCGGGTACGCCCGGATGGCCCGCACGGATTACAATGCCGAGATGGTGGCGAATTTCCGAAACCAGGTGCTGGAGCATATTGTTCCTATCGCCACAAAGCTGAAGGAGCGTCAGAGAAACCGGATCGGTGTGGATCAACTGCTTTATTATGATGAGAATTTTGTCTTCAAATCGGGGAACGCCACACCGAAAGGCGATCCCGAGTGGATCGTAAGCAACGGGGCGAAGATGTATGCGGAATTGTCTCCGGAGACAAACGAATTCTTCACCTTTATGCTGGAGAATGGATTGATGGACCTCGTCGCAAAAAAAGGCAAGCAGAGCGGAGGGTACTGTACCTATCTCAGCGAGTACAAAGCCCCGTTTATTTTCTCGAATTTCAACGGCACGTCCGGAGACATCGATGTGCTTACTCATGAAGCCGGACATGCTTTTCAAGTATATGAAAGCCGGGGCTTTGAAGTGCCGGAGTACGGGTTCCCGACTTATGAAGCTTGCGAAATCCATTCCATGAGCATGGAATTTTTCACGTGGCCCTGGATGGAATTGTTCTTTAAGGAGGATGCCGACAAATATCGTTTCGAACATTTGGCCAGCGCGCTCCTGTTTATTCCTTACGGGGTTACCGTCGATGAATTTCAGCATTTCGTCTACGAGAATCCGGAAGCGACGCCGGCGGAACGCAAGCAAGCTTGGCGGGAGATCGAGCGGAAATATTTGCCTCACCGCGATTACGCGGATAACGCCTATTTGGAGCGGGGCGGTTTCTGGCAGAAGCAGGGCCATATTTTCAATACCCCGTTCTATTATATCGATTACACTTTGGCTCAAATCTGCGCGTTCCAGTTCTGGAAGAAGATGCATGAGGATCGTCAGGCCGCATGGGCGGATTATCTGAAGCTTTGCCGTCAGGGCGGAAGTCAATCGTTCACGGAGTTGGTCAAGGTGGCGGGATTGATTTCTCCGTTCGAGGAAGGCTGCGTGACATCGGTTATCGGCCGGATCGAAGAGTGGCTTGATGGCGTGGACGACGCGGCGTTATAGAACTAAACAACAAGGTACGAAAACACCGGTTAGCAATCTAACCGGTGTTTTTTTTTGGGTTGCGGCCTATATTTCTACCCATAAGCTGGGCGGTTGCATAGTATATAAAAAACGATAAGGAGAATGAATATGTACCGTACGAACCTTCGATATCCATACCGCGATCCGGAACAAGGGTACATTCCCATTTTGGATTATGGCTTAAAACCTTTAGTGATTGACCTAGAGCAGGCCGTCGAACAAAACCGTACGTTTCGCACCGCTTTATGGACCGGAAATCACTTTCAAGTCACTTTGATGAATATTAACGTCGGTGAGGATATCGGATTGGAAGTTCATCCCGAAACGGACCAATTCATACGTATTGAAGAAGGGCAGGGGCTTGTGCAAATGGGGGACAGCAGGGAGAATCTCAATTTCCAAGCAATGGCCCGAGAAGGATATGCCGTTATTATTCCCGCCGGGAAATGGCATAACATTACCAACACGGGGAATAAACCGCTCAAAGTATATGTGATTTATGCTCCACCCCAGCATCCCTTCGGCACGGTCCATGAGACCAAAGCCGCGGCGATGGCTGCGGAAAAACATAATTGAATCGAACGGGCGGCGATGTAGTAAATCTCTCCGGATAAAACCACCATCATTCCCTGGACTTTTACCTAATGGTACAATCATAGTAAAAACCGGTGCTGTCCAAAAGGAGATTTCACAATCGTGAGCAATCGCAGGCAGACTTTGTTAGACGCCGCATTGGCTTTATTTATAGAGCATGGCTATTCCGATACAACCATTCAAATGATTCTGGATCAATCGGGAGTATCCAAAGGGACCTTTTATAAATATTTTGACTCCAAGGAAGCATGCATTGCGGCCATATTTGAGCAGCGCTTGCGGGAAGATCTGGTGCTGCTCAGCAACTTGGAGAAGCGGGATTACGCTTCCGAATTTGATTTGTTGGTGGACCAACTAGCCATACCGATGACTTTATCCGACAAGCAGCGTGTACTGGAACTATTCTGGACGGGGTTTTACTCGGGTGAATTCGATTCCACTTCCTTGATCCGCACGCAGTTGCAGTGGTTGGCTGAACGGTTGACGGGATTATTTGGAGACGAAATCAGACCGTATGCTACAGAAGGAGCCATGCTCTGTTACGGTATGCTTCACCAAATCGCGAATATTTCAAGGGGATTTCAGGATCAGCAGCCCAACTGGAAAGAGGTCGTGCCCCGGGTTTTAAGTTACATAGAAGCGATCATGAACATCATGCATGAACAAAATGAACATATCCTGAACATACAAGTTCTTGTGCAGTTTAGTTCCGGCGGGAATGATAGCGCCATAGATAAGGCCGCGCTAGTTCAAGAGCTTCGCAAATTCGATTCAACTATACAAGCATCTGAGGAATCCGTCAGAACTAAGGAAATTACGCAAGGGCTTTTCATGCTTCTTCAAGAGGAAAGGTTGAACAAGTCGCTTATTGAAGTCGTATTGAAGGAATTCCGCAAGCGATTTGAGGCCACACCGTTCCGCCCGGTGGCCAGAAGGATCGAAGATAAGATCTGGAGGTACATGGGGGAAACGGGGGATTCTACGGAATCTGATATAGTCACAAAAATATACGAATAGTATAATTTAGTGCTAAATTTAAATTGAATACGATAGATTAAGATGTAGAATTTGACATTAAATATACGAGGCGTATAAAATTGAATTTAGTTAAATTATTTAAATTTAAATTGTGCGGGAGGAGGACTAGACGCTTTTCAAGTTACTACCGACTAAGATATTTGGAGGGAATAGGTTATGCGTTTGAAAGGTAAAGTAGCCGTCGTCACAGGTTCCGCTTCCGGTATGGGAAAAGCCATAGCCGAGTTATTTGCTCGCGAAGGGGCGAGCGTTATTGTTAGCGACGTGAATCCGGATGGCGCACAGGCGGTGGCCGATGCCATTCAGGCCAGCGGCGGAACGGCTGTGGCTTTAAGAACCGATGTAGCCGATCTTAACGAGATCAACAAGATGATCGATACGGCTGTCAACCAATTCGGTACGTTGGATATCCTGGTTAACAATGCGGGAATTATGGATAACATGGCCCCTGTAGGGGATGTGGAAGACGAAAAATGGGATCTGATCTTCGACATCAACACGAAAGCCGTGATGCGCGCGATTCGCAAAGCGGTCCCGATCTTCTTGGAGAAAGGTAGCGGTGTCATTATAAACACGGCATCGACGGGGGGCTTTAGCGGTGCGCATGCAGGCGCCGCGTATATCGCTTCCAAGCACGCGGTAATCGGCCTGACGAAAAACACCGGGTTCATGTATGCTCAACAAGGCATTCGCTGCAATGCCATTGCGCCCGGAGCGACGATGACCAATATCAGTTCCACAATGAAGAACGTGAACGAGTTTGGAGCTTCCCGCACCAAACTGACGCAAGGGGTTATTCCTCGTATCGGACAGGCGGAGGAAATCGCCGAAGTGGCTCTATTCCTTGCTTCGGACGAATCCAGCTTTATCAACGGCGCCGTTATCGCCGCTGATGGCGGTTGGACGGCCGCTTTCTAACCGAGGTTTATTCAAAAATCAACCTGTGAAGGGATGGTTGTCATGAATACCGCAAATCACGACATGCCGGAAAAAACAGGATTGCCATTCTTCGGCGGGGAGGACGTGAAAGACCCGTTTCCTTTATTCGCCCGGCTACGGGGGATGGGACCGGTGATTCCCGTGCCGAACCCGCTGGGTGAACGGGGACAAGCCTGGATCGTGACCCGCATGGAAGAAGCTATGCAGGTCCTTAGGGACCACGCCCGATTTACCGTGGATCCGAGTGCCATACCGGGCATGTCCGATATCAGGCCGCAGACGGATTCCACGGCTCCGCAAACTTTTTTCACAGGCAAGTCCATGCTCTTTGTCGACGAGCCCGACCATAAAAGATTACGGGCCTTGGTATCCAAAGCTTTTACACCGAGATATATGGAGAGTTTGCGTCCGCGCGTTCAAGAAATCGCCGACGAATTGCTGGACAGGGTACAAGCCCAAGGCAGTATGGATATTGTAAAAGATTACGCTTATCCGCTGCCCATCCATGTCATTTCCGAAATGCTCGGGGTTCCCCGGGAGGACCGGGAACAAATCCGAATCTGGTCGGGCGCGATCGCTCGGGGGCTGGGCTTCGGCAAACAAGATCCCGAGGTAGCGGAGCATTTGAAAGCGTTCGGGCATTATACTTCACAGCTTGTGGCAGCCAAGCGGAAGTCGCCTTCCGACGATTTAATCAGCCAATTGATTGCCATCGAAGAAGAAGGGGATCGGTTAAGCGAAGAGGAACTGATTTCTATGGTCACCTTGCTGATTTTTGCGGGGCACGAGACGACCTCGAACCTTATTGCTACCGGCACCTTCCTGTTATTGAGCCATCCCGAGCAGTGGAATAAACTTAAAGCCGATCTCGGTCTGGTTCCTTCCGCGGTCGAAGAACTGCTGCGGTTTCATGGACCGGCTACAGCTACCGGCCCGCGTTTTGCCACCGAAGATATCGAATTCGCCGGACAGCAAATTAAAAGAGGGGATGTCGTTATCCCTTTAGTCAAGTCGGCCAATCGCGATGAGCTTCAATTCAACCAGCCGGAGGAACTGGAGATTACCCGGAACATCAAGCGGCATCTTGCCTTCGGTCATGGAGTCCATATGTGTTTGGGTGCGCCGCTCGCCCGAGTGGAAGGAGATATTGCTTTTACCACGCTTCTTAAACGTATCCCTCATCTTCGACTGAGCCTTCCTGTAGAAGACATAAGCTGGGAGACAACTTTATCCTCGCAGAGCTTGAAATCATTGCCGGTTTCCTTTTAACTGGAAGAAAATGAGTTTACAAGGGGCGAACCGCCCGCTATAACGCGAAGGACTTAAAAGAGCTGAGCGACCTATGGTGCCTAAAGCGATTAAAGGATGTTTTTCCTTTAATCGCTTTTCTTTGTGAGTTCAGCTTTATTTGGAGGTTAACGGTTTGAAAACAAGAAGTTTTCGACGTTTTTGGCGAGGGGTTTATTGATATTTCTAGTCACTAATCGAGGTCGGCGATCTTTGTTCTTTCAAGCGCCTTACCAGCCGTACTATTGTGGTAGGGGCCGAGCATTCCGATAATAACTTGGGGAATAATCAGCAGAAGTACGATAGAGCCATAGACGCCAACCGTGTAGCTGGCGATATAAGAGAGACCGAACCCCTGATGAAACAGGGTGGAGATCAGGTGAATGAACATGTTCGTAAAGCAAAAGGCATAGCTGCGGATCATCCAGTTTCGATGCCTGGACACGTTTTTCTTTTTAATTTGTACGAAGGCCATGATGGTGATGAACAGCCAGAGTAAATTTAGCGCGTTGAAGCCTATGCCGCTGATTTTTCCTCCCGTCGCGTAGGGCGCCATATATCCGGACGTCAGTACGACAATCAGTACGGACACCATGTAAACGTAGCCGTTTACGCGATGAAACATGCGTTTGTTTTTCAGAATACGATTGGAGAAATTAAGCAGCCCCGCCGCCATGGCGATACAGGCAAAGGCCACGTGGACGTACATTACGTTCAACCAGACCGGAAGATGGAGCTCGCGCGAAAGTCCCGTTTTATGGCTTAAGAAATCGGTCGCGCCGGGATCTACCAGGTAATTTTTTACCAAAGTATGAATGATAAAAAGAAAAGTGACCGCAACCAAAAGCGCATAAAAGGGATTGCGTTTGATCATGAGATCCCTCCTGACGGGGAAAGCCGCTTGCCGGTTAATTTTGAGGCCGGAAGCATACCGGCTTTAGCCGTTCCGGTCATCTGATTTCCATCGGCGACGACTTCAAATTTGAGGTTTAAACGCATCGGTTTCGTAATTCGGAGCGACCAAGTAAGCGTCCCCTCTTTTAAAACGGGGTTTAAAAAATCCAGCGTCTCATCTCCTTGAGTAGCCTTGCCGAAGACCATTCCATCGCTCGTGGATATCATTAGTCTGACTTGCAGCTTCCCGACGGGTGTGGCGAGGGTCGCGTCCCAAATCCCTTCAAACATGGAAGCGGCAGCAACAGGGTTTTCGAAAGGAATTCGGGCCGCTGGAGAGTGGGAGGGTTCGTCGTCATCACCTAATGTCCGACCCTCAGGCGCTAAGCCCTTGTCTTTCCAGACCGTGCCCCGCCGTTCAAATTCGAAGAGCTGTTCCACCGCATGTGCGATGCGGGGCCCGAGCTCACGCTCCACCAGATACAGCGCTACATCGAGCCCGGAAGTGACGCCGCCGCCGGAAACCAGATTGCCGTCGTCCACGATACGGGCGTGAATGGGGACGGCTCCGGTCGCGCCGAGGAATTCCATGCCCATTTGGTTCGTGACCGCCGGCCTGCCGTCCAGCAAACCTCCCATGGCAAGCAGCAAAGAGCCTCCGCATACCGTGGCTACGGTAATTTCTCCCCGCTCAAGAGCCTTCCCGATCAAACCCGTTATTTCTGTTTTCATGGCCCGGCTAAGAATCGCAGGGATGGAAGCAGGCCCCTCGGCGTCTTTGACGTCTCCCGACGCACCGGGAACGAGCAGGATTCCCGCTCTGTCCGGGTTTAACCTTCCGCTCGCTTGGATTACCAAGCCGTTTGTGCCGCTTGGTACTGACCGCGCTCCTTCCGCCGTCACGAGTTCGACGGCCAGCTTGTTTTCGGCATACATAGAGGCCGCGCAGAAAACCTCATAGGGCGCAATAGCGTCCAGCAGGTCGAAGCCATCAAACAAAACGATTTGTACGTTTAGCATACATCAATCCCCTTTTTTTCCTTCTTACTTGATCAATGGGTCCTCATTCCAAGAACATCGTAACAAGGAAATATCTCAAACGAAGTGGTAAAAAAATCACAAAACTATAAACAAAGCATCACAAAACATACCAGGACATCTGTTCCGGCCGAAAAAATGATAAACTTGGCATGAAGGTGGGATTGTTATGGATGAATTAAAGACAGTACTTGTCGTTGACGATGATCCAAGTATCGTTGATTTATTGAGAGATTTTTTGGAGTACGAGCATTTCCGGGTTGTCACCGCGTATAACACCGCTGAAGCATGGGCTTTATTTGAGCAGAGCGTCATCCATTGCATCGTTCTTGATATTATGATGCCTGGACAAGACGGTTTTGAACTGTGCCGCCGAATCCGGGCGGTGAGCGACGTCCCGATTTTGTTCTTGAGTGCCCGCAGCGATGATGTGGACAAAATTCGGGGGCTGACGCTCGGCGGCGATGACTACATTGTCAAAACCGCTTCTCCCGGGGAGATTGTGGCGCGTATCAAAGCGGTACTTCGTCGCTCCGCATCCGGTCCAAAGCCGATCGAGGAAAAAATTTTGGATTATGGCCGTTTCCAAATCCATTTATCCGCTCGAAAAGTCGTCGTGGAAGGGAAGAACGTGGAGCTCACCCGGCGGGAATACGATCTATTGCGTTTGTTTGCCGAGCATCCGAGGCAGGTTTTTTCCTACGAACAATTACTTGAAAAATTTTGGGACGGGGTAGGCGATAAACATACCGTCCGGGTCCATCTCAGCCGGCTCCGCGAGAAAATCGAAAGCGATCCGGACCAACCTCGGGTTCTGGTCAATGTATGGGGCGTCGGATATCGCTTCGAGGTAGGTTGAGATGAGGACACTTCGGATCCGTACGTTTACATTGCTTTGCTTTCTTCTTATCTTGTTCCTGCCGTGGATCTTCTTTGTCACGGCTCACTATGTGGAGACGGGAACCGTCAGCTTCACCAAAAGCCAATTGCGGAATGAAACCGGGCAAACCCGATGGGATACGGCGCTCCGCATGATTGAATCGGGTGCGGAACGCTGGACGGATCCCCTTTGGCAAAACCAATTGCTGGGGGAGCTTCAAAAAGCGAAGATCGACGCGGCTATCCAGTCCGCCTCCGGGGTTGATGTTTACCGGTCCAATCCGCAGCTCAGGGGCTCCTTGTCGTCAACAGTTCGGTATTCTATTATGGAGGATGGCCGGTTGGTTGGGAGAGTGGTGATTTATCTGCCCAAAACCTATACGGTCCAATTGATGTCGGCTATTTTCGGTTTTGGCTTGGCTTTGTTGATGATCGGGCTTGCCATGCGCAGATTTCTGCTTAAGCCGCTCGAGAAAATGAGTGCAGCAGCCAGGCAAATCGCTTCGGGGGATTGGAATGTGCAATTGCCCGGGTCCGGGATCGCGGAAATTGCCGAGGTCCGCGACGGCTTTGAAGTGATGGTACAGGGGCTTCAAAGCTCCCATCGAAAGCAGTTGGAGCTGGAAGAAGAACGCCGATTCGTCATTGCCGCCGTTGCGCATGATTTGCGAACTCCGCTCTTCGCCCTGCGTGGTTATTTGGACGGCTTGGAGCGGGGCATTGCCCAATCGCCGGAGAAAATAAGCCGATATTTGGCGGTTTGTCAAGAAAAATCGGCACAATTGGACCGGCTGGTAGAGGATCTGTTTACATATACGAAGATGGAGTATTTGGGGACGGATCTTCAAGAGGAGACGATCGATTTAGGAGCGGTTCTCCGAAAATCGATGGAGAGTTTGGCTCCTCTGGCCCGTGAAAAGCGGATCTCCATCACGATGCACGGCACGGACGAGTGCATGATTTCAGGGGATGCCCACCTGTTGGAGCGGGCCATGAACAATATTTTGGAGAATGCGGTCAGATATACGCCTTCGGGCGGTGAAGTTAACGTCCAATATACTAAAGAGGGCGATCAAGCAAGGTTTTCGGTCCGCGATACGGGAGCAGGCTTCAATGCGGAGGAAATGGAGCGCGTCTTCGAACCGCTTTATCGCGGAGAAGCCTCCAGAAGCCGTTCGACCGGAGGCAGCGGTCTAGGCTTAACCATCTCCCAAAGGATCATTAGGCGGCATGGAGGTCAACTTGCCGTCGGCAATCATTCGGAGGGGGGAGCGATAGTCACAGGTTGGATCAGGTTAAAGTCCGCCGTGGCTCATGATCCGGAGAATTACACCTAAGCCGCTGGAGGAGAACATTATATGAAGTCACAGAACTTAGATCGCATTAAATTTCCGCCGGGATTTTGGGCCGGAATGCACAGGTTGGGGATTGCCGCCCAAGATGTAGCTCGAACAGCGGGACTGCCGGTTACGGTAATTACCGAGTCCGCCGTCACTAGAGCTCAATATTTCGCGATATGGCAGGCCTATTCCGAGCTTAAGAACGGCCCGGCGGAGGGGATCATCCAGTTGGCCACAGCCTTTGAAGCGGCAAAATACCCGCCAAGCGTTTTGGCGACATACCACGCCCGCGATTATCGTGAGGCCCTGAACCGAATGACGCGGTACAAACCGCTTTGTCCTCCCGAATGCCTGCATATCATCGAGGACGGCGAGCATTGTATGATCGAATTGGACTGGCTAGAACCCGGGCAACCCGGTCCGCAGATCCTGATTGGGATCACGCTGGCCTTTCTTCTCGAGCTTGGACGCCGGGGTACAGGGCACCCTTTGACGGCGAAGCTCGTCGAATTTTCGGACGATATGGGCGATATCCGGGCTTTGGAAGCTTATTTTGGCTGCCCTATCCGGGTGGGCGCAGGCGTCAATCGAATGACGCTGCAGCGCAAAGATCTGGATCTTCCCTTTGTCACCTACAATGAAGAATTGCTGGAACTCCTCACCCCCGCCTTGGACCGCTCCCTGGCTGAACACCGGCGCAGCCGTTCCTTCACCGAAACGGTCATACGGATGATGAAACGTTCCCTTACAGGGGGACGCCCCGACATTCGTGTAATCGCGAAGGAACTGAACATGAGCGAACGTACGTTGCAGCGCCGGCTAGCGGAAGAGAATACAAATTTCAAGCAATTGCTCGTACAAGCCAGGCATGAGCAGGCGCGCGATTATTTGGCGGATCCGGAACTCGAGATCAAAGAGGTGGCTCTTTTGGTAGGATATGAAGACCAGAACTCGTTCTATCGGGCCTTCCGCCTCTGGGAAGGGGAGACGCCTTTGAACTGGCGTAACCGACAATGGGGGATGTATTGAATTTTCATTTGGCGCAGGATGCAAGGACTTTGGCGTAACAAACTAGTTACCGACCTCTCCCGACAAGGTATGATAATCACGTTCCGGATAAGTAAAAGACAAGGAGAAGTTGAAGATGGACATGGGATTATACGGGAAAACAGCTTTGGTTACGGGATCAACGAAGGGGATCGGCAAAGCCATTGCCATTGAACTTGCTAAAGAAGGGGTTCATTTACTAATAAACGGCCGAGATCATGAAGAGGTGGAGCGGACGGTCCGTGAAATCAAGTCAGCCTATCCGGCTACCTCACCGCAAAATGCAGCAGCCGATTTAACAGATAGAGGGCAGAGGGAAGCTTTGTTTCAAAAATACCCCCACGTGGATATTCTGGTGAACAATATCGGGATTTATAAAATTATGCAGTATGGGGATATCGACGATGAAGTATGGAACAATTATTTCCGTACCAATTTTTTAACCGCTGACGGATTATCTCAATTTTATCTGCCTGCCATGTTGAAAAAGAACGAGGGCCGGATTATCTTTATTGCCAGCGAAGAGGCTGTGATGCCTTCCGGTCTGATGCCGCAGTACGGGATAACCAAATCGATGCTGCTATCCTTGGCAAAAAGCTTGTCGAAGCTGACAAAAGGTACCGAAGTCACCGTCAATACGTTGATGCCGGGACCCACCCTCTCCGAGAAAGTGCTTCAAATCATCGAGGGGGCGTATCCAGAGGAAGAACTGTCTTTTTCCGAAAAAGAAAAACGTTTTATGGCGGCGAACCTGCCTCAGTCCGAGCTTCAGCGATTTATCAAACCGATGGAAATCGGAAGATTGGCTGTGTTTCTTTGCAGCCCCTACAGCTCCGCTTTTAGAGGATCCCCCATCCGGATGGATGGAGGAATGGTGCCGACCATTTTTTAAATGTGTAAGGCGGGAAGAATGCCGCTTTCGGTTAGGTTTCGAGATGTTCCTTTAAAATTTCCAAACCTTTCCGAAGTTCATCCAGCGAAGATGTCGATGAGAGCGCAATTCTTAAATAGTTGCCCTGCGTTTTGCCCCCGGTCCAAAATCGGTCCGAATGATAAACACGAATCCCCTTACTCAAAAAGAAACTCTCCAGGCGGTTTCCGTCTGCAGGGTCGGATATGGGCAGCCATCTATAATAACTTAGCGGGTGGCCCGTGCGCGGAGAGTGGGGGAACAGCTCGTCGAATAAACGGTTGGCGGATAGAGCCAACTGTTTTTTCTTATCCGCCATGGCGCTGGCCTTTCCGGATAAAATCAGCTCGGTCACGATTTCGGCATCCAGGGATGAGGTTTTAACATTCATACTAAAAATCGCCTCGTGTATCCTCTTTTGAAAAACATCGCCGAAAACAAGATAAGCCACTCTCAGCCCCGAACAAATGGACTTGGAGGTGCTGCAAATATAAATCGTTTGTTCCGGGACATGCCGATAGATCGGCGGACTATAGAGGTCGGGAGTTTGAACCGACAAAAAGGCGTGGGGATCATCCTCGATCACGATCAAATGATGTTTCCGAATCAAAGCGGCCAATTCCTTCTTCCGGTATTCCGGCATCACAACCGCTGTCGGGTTACTACAGGAAGGCATGACAAACACGCCGTGGATATCCGATTGTTGACACTGATATTCCAGGGCGTGAGGCAGCATGCCGTGCTCATCTCCGGGAATCGGAACCAGCTTGACACGCAGCGATTTCGAAATTTCGATAAAGTTCGCATAGGTGTACATGTCTACCGCGACTCTTTGTCCGGGTTCAAACAGACCCAACAACGTGACGGCCAAAGCGTTCTGCGCTCCGGATACAATGCACACCTGTTCGATGTCCGCCTCCATACCAAAGCTCTTCATCCAATTCAGCGCGGCCGCTTTTTGGTGCGGCATTCCCGTAGGGTGATTATAATTGAAAAGCTGCTCCAAATAACCTTTCTCCATCACTTTTTTGGCGGCTTCGGCAACAAAGCTGTTGGTTAGTTCAAACGATTCGACAAAACCCAATTCGATGCACTCATGTGACATCTCTTTGGAAATGGTGATGGAGCGTGCGGCATTGGGGGAGACAAACGTACCGCTTCCGGTAACGGCATAAATTAAACCTTTCAATTCGCATAGTTTGTACGCGCGCGTAATCGTCGTAAAGTTGACGTCCAAAAAATCCGCCAGTTCCCTTTGGGGCGGGAGTCTGGTGCCTGGGGCCAGCAAGCCGTTCGTAATATCGTGTTCCAGTAAAGAGGCAAGCGACAGGTAAAGCGGGCGTGAAAGCGCTGTTCGTTCCGGTTTCCAAGACATAGGATAATCGGTAAATGAATTGATCGGCATAGGATAGAGACACCTCTTAAAATTGTAATCCATACAATTATAACATTGATTGTATGGATTTTCGCTGTTAAAATGACCTGGATAAGTCATCTACCAAGGAGTTGCAAGCACCATGAACGACAGAAACGAGGTTGCGACGGCGTTTCGCGCCGCCTTTCCCGTTACCCTTCCGATCCTTGCCGGTTTTTTATTTCTCGGGATCGCCTACGGGATTTTTATGAACGTCTCGGGTTTTGGTCCCGTGTACGCGATTTTAATGAGCCTGCTTATTTTTGCCGGTTCGATGGAGTTTGTGGCGGTCAATCTTTTACTCGGCGGGTTTAATCCGCTCGGCGCTTTGTTCCTGACTTTGATGGTCAACGCGCGCCATCTTTTCTACGGGATCTCCATGCTCGAAAAGTACAAGGGGACGGGGCTTAAAAAGTTATATCTTATCTTCGGTTTGTGCGATGAATCCTTTACCATCAACTACACGGCTAAGATCCCGCAGGGCGTGGACAAAGGGTGGTATATGTTCTTCGTAACCTTGCTGAATCACAGCTACTGGGTAATAGGGGCTTCGATCGGCGGGCTGTTCGGCTCCATCGTACAAATCAATATGGAGGGCCTTGAGTTTGTAATGACCGCTCTTTTTATCGTCATCTTTTTGGAGCAGTGGAAGAACGAGCCGGTTCATTACAGCGCTATCATAGGCTTGGCGGCGTCCATCGTATGTTTGATCCTCTTCGGGAAGGGCAACTTTATTATTCCCGCCATGGCATTGATTCTTTTCGTACTCACGTTGACCAGAAAGCCATTGGAAAAGAAAGCGGGTGAAACGGCATGACCATGAGTATAGTTGAACAAGTAATCACGATTGGTGTGATCGTGGCCGGAACGATGCTGACCCGGTATATTCCGTTTATCGTTTTTCCTCCGGGCCGCCCCACTCCCCGTTACATACAGTACCTGGGTAAAGTGCTGCCCTCGGCGACCTTGGGGCTACTGGTCATCTTCAGTGTTAAAGACGTAAACTTTACGGCGGGCAGCCATGGAGTTCCTGAACTCCTGGCCATGGCTATCGTGGCTTTCCTGCATCTATGGAAAAGAAACATGCTGTTGTCGATCGCTAGCGGGACCGTGTTGTATATGTTTTTGATTCAGTTTGTTTTTTGAGGTATTGTTAGAACGGAGAGGGGCCAACGTGAAGAGTCAGGGGATAAATGGGGGGGGATTTATGATAAACCACCAAGAGCTTTTCCCAATTGTAGAGAAGTTAGAGGAACATCGGATCAAATATGCGCTTGGCGGCAGCGGATTACTGTATTTTCTCGGCTTGACGGATTCGGTGAATGACTGGGACATCACGGTCGATTGTCCAAAAGAAGCTTTGCTTAAGGCCATTTCGGGTTATGAATGGATTGAACAGCCAAGCGGGGACGGCCTGTTTACCAGCGAGTATCGAATAAGTTTACGTTCTCTAAAAATAGACTTTATAGGTTGCTTTGCTTTGCGTTCGGAAGCCGGTGTCGTCCATTTGCCCGTGAGTCCCATGGAGAATTGGGACGGGATCCGGGTATCGAGTCCCGAAGTGTGGTATATAGCTTATGATCTTATGGGCCGGCAAGCAAAGGCGGATATGCTGCTAAACTATTTAAAATCGAATAAACAAAAAGTGAACTCGAATTTACTAAGTGATCTGTTAAAGATCACAGGCCTGACCTGTGAGTTGAGTCAGCAACTTCGATCACTGGATGTACACGCTTAAGAAGCCGCGAAATGACGCGGTTTTTTTATTAGTGGATTTAGCCAGTTGAGCACGCGAAGCGTGTGAAACAAAAAACCAGCTAATGGGGTCGTGATCATAGGAGTGTTCATATTACGAAAGCTAAAGGGGGTTAATGGCTAATCGAAGTGATTTATCACATACAAAGAGGCGCCTAGAGTGCTTCCAAACTTCCAACTCCAAAAAGATGCAAATCTGCAGCTATTTAGGCCAATCCCCGAGGAGATTGCGAAAAAAGATGCAAATCTGCAGTAATTTCCAGCGATTTTAGAGAAACGGGCCGGTTTCGTCAAAAATTCCTGCAGATTTGCAGGAATTTTGAAATTTTGAGTCCAAACAGGATAAAAGCATGCAGATATGCAGGAATTCTGTATTATCAAGGTTGTCTAAAGGGGTACTAGTAATAAACGCACCCTTTCAGGGTAGGCAAACTTAGTAGCTTGAACGAAATGAAAGCTAGCGCCTTTAGACGCGAGCCGGTAATAAAGGCTTTCAGCCGCAGAGCAAACTACCCGTTCACACGTGTGGTTTTGATTAAGTCCTCAATTAGTTGACTAAGTCAAGTAAATGGAATATCATTTAAGAAAAATTATCGTTGTTTTTCTGGAGGAGAAACTTATGAATTCCGTTTATAAACCTACCATCCATGCCGTCCGCAGGTTTAACCGATTTTATACGAATATCCTCGGTTTGCTGGACCAGCATATGCTGAACAGCGAATTTTCCTTATCGGAAGCCCGCGTGCTGTATGAAATCGGACATACGGAGTTATGTACTGCCAAACGGCTGATTGAGGAACTGAGTATTGATCCGGGATACCTGAGTCGGATGATCAAACGTTTTGAGAAAAAGGGCCTGACCCGCAGGGAACAGTCCGAAGAGGATGGGCGTCTGTTCTACTTATATCTGACCGATAAGGGAGAAGAGACGCTGGTCCGTTTGGACGCGCTGTCCGACGGCCAGATTCATCAGCTCATCAGCGGCCTGCCGATGCAGGATCAGCAGCAGCTCGTAGCCGGGATGACCTCGATCGAAGCGGCTTTGTCGGGCAAACCGGTAGTTGCCTCGGACCCGATCAGCATCCGCAATGAACTGCGGCCCGGGGATGCGGGGTACCTGATCCATCTGCACGGCTGGATTTACCAGGAGCGTGGCTACAATCACCGTTTTGAAGGTTACGTGTGCAAAACATTTTACGATTTTTTTGAGCACTACCGTCCGGGGAAGGACCGGTTCTGGTTTGCGGAAACCGAGGGGAACATGATCGGCGCGATTTCCATCGTGGAGCATTCACCGAGCAAAGCGCAACTGAGGTGGTTTCTCGTGCACCCCCAATACCGCGGTACCGGACTCGGCAGCAGGCTTTTGAATGAAGCAGTAGACTATTGCCGGGCGAAGAAATATCGGACCGTGTACCTGGAGACCACGGAAGATCAACAGCAGGCGATCGGCATGTATACGAAGGCGGGGTTTGTCAAAGTGGCGGAGCATCCAAGCAACGACTGGGGGAAGCCTTTGCTTGAATTAACCTACGAGTTGAAGCTGGGTCAGTAAAAAACAAAACCACCCTTTAATCGGGTGGTTTGCTCTATAGCTATACGTCTTTTTCAAAACTTATTTTATATGCCAGTCTGATCAGAAGGGCTGTTATACCCGTGACGACAGAGAGAGTGATCAGATAACTAAGCGATAATTTTTCCATATGCAAGATATACTTGTCGATGGCTTTAAACTGGATAAAAGCGGTTAAAAATCCGGTAATAAAAGCGATCATTCGGAAGGTGTCTTCTTTAAATCGGCAGTTTCTTAACGACAGCAACAATGGAGCCGAAAGATATATGGATGTAGTCGGTATCAACCCGATATAAGTAAAGGTATATTTCTGTGGAGAGGTCACACCGTTTGAAATGATATCCTTAATAAACTCGGATAGTACAATACCCATTGTCCAAAATAGGAAAAACAGCAGAAATTCAAGGACAAACCTATTCAAGTAACTACTTTTTTCAATGCCGATTTTTTTCTCTCTAATCACTTGAAAGATTACGATGAATAACAGTACAAGACACCAGTAATAGAAAATAACAGGCAAGTTGCCGGAGAAAAAACCGGACATCAGTTCAATCCCTTGCCCCAAGATGGTTTTAAGTAGTGAAAGCATCCGATCCCCCGTAACTAGTCTGAGAAATTCAGATTTTGAGGTTGGCGGGGGTATTTATCTGCAGCAGCCAGTGAATCGGTTACCGGTATATCTTTCCCCACTTCTTCAAAGCTGCAAGAACTTAACCACACCTGTCCATAACCGGATAGAAGAACGCCGATATTAATCCGGTTGGCTTCCTCTGGGACATCCAGGACGCAAGCATAATGATTCCATTCTGTCGTCCCTTTAATACATCGGGGCTCCATGTTGTCAAAGCCCAGAATATTCTCTGATTTATCATCGATACGCATCCACAGACCGCTCCAGCCGGTGATGTTCTCCGACTTTACAAAACCCGAGAAGCGCACTCTTTTCCCCAGAAAATCGGCCGCCTGAAATTGCTGCATAAGAGTACCGAAATCATTGTCATGAAAGGTTTCCCCTTCATTTGCGCGTAGGGTAACGGAGCAGTTACTGTTTATAAAAACTTTCTTGTCCAGTTCGCAACTATATTTCTCCGGTGTGGTACCTGTAAACAACCATCCTTTTATTTTGTTCAATTTCTCATCTCCCTTTTGTTTAATAAATACCCTCATCTGCTCTCTGTATTTTGATGGGGTCAAGCCATAGATTTTACCGAATGCTCTGGTAAAGGCTTCATGGCTTTCAAAACCTGTTAATAAAGCGATATCGAGAACCCTTTCATCGGTATATAGCAGCAGGTCTACCGCGCAGGCCATTTTTCGAGAACGGATGTATTGTGAGATATTTTTACCTACATACTTTTTAAACATCCTGTGAAAATGGTATTTGGAAAAACCCGTTTCTCTTGCCAAGTCATCAAGGCCGGGATTCTCGTATAAATGCTGCTCAACATAGGATAGACTACGCTGAATCATTTCCTCGTATATGGAAACCACCTCCTGACACCGACTATCTTACAACATCTTAAGATACTAGACTTGATATATTTTGCTGTGATTTAGATGCAAGGGGAGGGTGGGGCGTGGGGGAATTAACGCTTAACCCACGCCCGTTTGAGATCCATCTCCCGAATACATTCATCCGAGTCGTTTCCGTGAATATCAATCAGCGGTGTCACCGCATACGAAATCATCTCTTCCGACGAATAGGGACGCAGAATCGGATTCAGCGCCTCCAAGTCGTAAGTCTCTTCATCGAGCCACCGGCTTATGTCCTCCTTGGACAAAATCGCCGGCATCCGGCTCTCAAATTCCCCGATCAGCAAATTGGCTTCCGTCATGACCAAGGTGCAAGTACGGAGCGGTTCTCCTCTTGTATCCCGCCAAATCTCGTAAAGACCGGCCACTCCGAACATCCCGCGGTTTTTCATGACGACCCGCACCGGGTAAGCCCGCTTCCCTTCTTGTTTCCAATAGTAAAAGCCGTTGCAGGGTATAATGCACCGCTGCTTGTCCACCAATTTGCGATAGGTCGGATTCCGATGCACATTTCTTAGATCCGCATTGACCGCATCTTTTCCCCAATAGGGGATGAACCCCCAGCGAAACTCATCCAGAATCCGCTCCCCGTTTTGCTGAAGTACGACAGACATGGGCTGTGTCGGTCGGATATTATAACGGTTTCTATAATAAAACATCACGCGCTCGATCTCGAAATGTTCTTGAACCTCAGGCAGCTCGGCCGCCATGGAAAAACGTTGACACATTAAGCTTCAGCCTCCTTTTGATTTCTCGTATTGTTTGCCAAAGGAGGAAAATTATTCATTTGTCCCAGGAAAAAATTAACTTTTCCAGCCGGCGCAGCGATAAGGGGGAACCTACGATAAGGACCAAAGGAAGGTCTAGAATCGGCTAAAAATACTGAATAAAAAAAGATAAGGAATAAGAATATATAATTGTTCGAAAAAAATGAAATGAAAACGGGTGATCCAGAATGCTCACATTGAATCGTAAGATTGTTCTTATCGCACTGGTTGTATTAAGCGTGCTGGATTCATCAGCTTCCGCCATATCGGCTAAAAAAGAACCCCATCGTCTTGAAATTGAAATCTACCCCATGCGGCATAAATTGCTTGTTCTTGATCATGGTCAAGTTGTCAAGACCTATTCCGTTGCCGTAGGGAATCCGTCGACTCCGACACCTGTCGGGGATTTTAAAGTCATCTATAAAGGTACGAATTGGGGTCCTTCTTTCGGTCCACGGTGGATCGGCTTAAACGTACCCTGGGGACATTTCGGAATTCACGGCACGAATAAACCGTATTCGATAGGCCAGCACCTCAGCCATGGATGCGTCCGGATGTTTAACAAGGATGTGGTTGAATTATACGACTGGATTCCCGTCGGTACTCCGGTAAGAATATACGGGCATGTGCTTGGCGACCTGAACCATAATCCCAGGGATCTGGCTGAAGGGGATGCAGGGGGAGACGTACAGCTTATACAATCCCGTTTAAGGAGCGCCGGATATTTTCACGGGGTTTGTAACGGGAGATTCAAAGCGAGTACAACCGAGGCCCTGAAAAAATATCAGAGAGACCATCACCTGATTCCAAATGGGGTTGTTTCTCGTCAGGTTTATGAACAAATGGGTTTGATCGAATGAGATAAAAGGGAGCGGAATGGGTTAGCACGGATGGAGTCGCGGAAACGCGGCTTTTTTGTTGGATGGAGAACATATGTTTTGTATAATGAGATAGTATAAACTATAGAGGATGATTAGACAGCCTGATATAGGCGGGATAGGGGATGATTACATGCCCATTGAAATCAATGAGATTATATCGAAGAAAATATTGAGCGAGGCCAGGGGATATTTAAGCGTAGGATTTACCCACTCCTTAAATCCGTACAGCGGCTGCGCCTTTTCTTGCCATTATTGTTACGTCAGAGAATTGCCGATTCAACAGTTCAAGGACATTTCCTGGGGCGAGTGGGTGGATATTAAAATCAACGCTGCGGATAATTATCGGCGTGAAGTCATCGGGCTACGTCGAAAAAACAAACCGATCCATATTTTCATGTCCTCGGCAACGGACCCTTATCAACCGATCGAACGGAAAGCGGAAATCACAAGAAAAGTCCTTCAAGAAATGATCGAGCATCCGCCCGATTTCCTGCAAATCCAAACAAGGAGCCCGATCGTTACCCGAGACCTTGATCTTTTGGTCGCCTTAAAGAATAAATGTGAAGTCCTCGTATCCATGACGATCGAAACGGACCGGGACGATATTCGACGGATCTTTGCGCCGTATGCCCCCGGAATTCCATTGCGGTTAAAGGCATTGAAAACGATACATGATGCGGGCGTATCTACTCAAGCTTCCGTTTCTCCGGTACTGCCCTTTACCCCTGATTTTCCTAAAATGATGGATGGGGCGGTGGATCGGATTTGGATCGACACGTTGAATATAGGAGACGGAATGAACGGCCGGCGGTCCAAACGCCTAGGAATGCCTGAACTATTTGAAGCCCATGACCTAACAAAGTGGTACCGGCCGGATATTCACGCCAACGTAGAAAAATACTTCAGAAAATTTTATCCTGCTGAAATGATAGGTGTGTCGAAAAGCGGGGCTTTTCCCCTAAACTAACTATACTAGGACATTCAAGCGATTTTTGCCTGACGGTGATGTTCGGGAAGCAGCCTGTGAGATATATGTTTCGTAATGATCGAGAAGGCTGAAGTTCAGGTTTCCGTCGACACTTGATTCCAAAAGTTTCTGCAGCAACCCGCCCACGTCACTTTCCGGAAGCAATAATTGTTTCGTCCATTCGGGTCCGAGTTCCTGTTTTAAAGATTCGGGCATGGTTAAATCGCCTTTCAGGGGAGGGCCGCCCTGATCATCCAACACCCGTTGAAAGCCTCCTCCTGTCAGCTTGTCATAAAGCTTGGTGATGGCCTGTTGGAAACTTCCGTAAAAATGCTTAAGCGCCTGCTCCGTCTGCTGCATTTCCTGTTGAATGGCGGATTTCATGGCGTCTTTTTTCTCCTGATCTAAATTCGATGTGTCTACTTCTTCCAGCTTGGCGCGCAGTGGATCGAGACTTTGGGATAGCGAGCTCTGATAGGCTTCTTCGATTCCGTCCATTACACCAAGACCTTTGTTGATTAAATTTTCCTGTGACTTGCCCCTGTCTAGCAAAGCGCTTGGTTTCTCTTGCGGAGTGGTCTGCAGCTCCTCCCGCGTTAGATTTTCCTTTGCCTTCTCCTGGTTATCAAGGCTATGCGCCACCCGGTTCTTGATCGCGAGGATGTCCTTGCCATTCGGATCAATTGCTTGGATTTTTCCGTTATACAACGGATTGTTAGCGAAATTGCCGCCAATTTTCATACAATATCACCTCTATGTAAACTTATTCTATAATTACATCGGTTAATATCTGGAAAATCATAAGTTTTTGTTGATTTTTTATCGTCGATTCCTTAGGATATGGTACAATTTTTTCGGATTGTTCTTTCAAACCAAACCACTGAGGAGACAGGTTCAATCGATGTCTCAAGAATTGCACAGAATTAACTAACAAAGAGAAGAGTGAAAAACATGAAGATCGGCTTTTTTGATTCCGGAATCGGCGGATTAACCGTACTCCATCAAGCGATCCGACTCTTACCGAAAGAGGATTACATCTTTTATGCCGACACGGCCCACGTTCCTTATGGCGAAAAATCGAAAGAAGAAGTACGGAAATATATCCTTGACGCGGTTGAATTTATCGCGCAACAAAATGTAAAAGCACTGGTCATCGCTTGCAATACCGCCACGAGCATTGTCATTGAAGAACTTCGGCGGCGGTATGAGTTTCCGATTCTGGGGATTGAGCCGGCAGTTAAACCGGCGGTGGAGAGATGGGAAGGGAAACGTAAAAAGGTTCTGGTGTTGGCCACCAATTTAACCTTAAAAGAGAAGAAGTATCATGATCTGATCAGCAAGGTAGCTCACGGAGACATCGTTGACAGCTTGCCTCTTCCGGGACTTGTGGAATTGGCTGAGAAATTTGAATTTGACGAGAACAGCGTAATTCCTTATTTAGAAAAGGAGCTATCCGCTTTGGATTTGAGGCAGTATGGAACCGTGGTACTCGGATGTACTCATTTTCCCTACTTCGTAAAGGCTCTTCGTAAATTTTTCCCCGATGAAGTTGACTTGATTTCCGGAAGTATAGGAACGGCAAATCACCTGAAACGTATCCTCGAAGATAAGAATCAAATTAACGAGGGAAAAGGGGACATCGAATTCTATAAGTCGGGAACCAAAGTTGAGGACAAAGACACATTGTCAAAATATAAAGGGCTTTTTGAGATGTTGGATGATCTGGAGAAATTAAATTAAAGATGCAACACGAAAAATACCTCCTAGGCCGTAGTTACCCTACCGGCACAGGAGGTATGCTTTTTTTAGTTACCTTACTTTTAAAAAAAAATAATGCTTGCTTTAAAAGGGCGGGGTTGACGACGGAAGAAGCGAAGAATCGGAAAGGCAAAGCCGATACCCCTTGACCAGCGTTTCGCTGTTGTAGGTATCCGTTTCATAAGCGCGTTCAAAGCCGAGCCGCTCGTACAGCCGGACGGCGGACGCCATCATGTCCGACGTATGCAAATACAACGTCGAGGCACCGAGTCGAAGAGATCTCACCGCCGCTTCGCGAATCAGTTGCGTGGCGATGCCGCGTCCTCGCGCAGCCGGAGATACGGCGAGAAGTCGGATAATCGGAGAAGAAATGCCCATTTCCGGCTTGCCATACGCCTCTTGAGAGGAGAGGAAGAGCTGGACGCTTCCCACAATAATTCCTTCCAACTCTGCCACGATGCGGGCATAGGGAACCTCGCCGTAAACAGAGTCGCGTATGGATTGGGAGTACTCCTCCCACCGGGTCCCGGGCAGATCATACGCGTACTGTTGATAGGCTTCCAGCATCAGGTTGGCAATGGCTTCGCGCTCCCCGTCCCGCGCATCCCGAATCGTCACTTCCTGAACGGTTTTCATCCGACCACTCCTTACTCATTTATTGGATACTTAAGGGCTGGATGCCCCAAAAGACTGTGCATAGTATATCAATTTAAACCAATTAATCACATAGGAAATTATTAATATTAATACATTGATTAATAAATTCTATAAGACATTGAACTCCAATAAGATTGACATAAAATTGTCATCTGCCTAAGATAAGGATAATTATTCACCATTTCTTGCATATAAACCACCTAAACTAATTGGATAAATAGGAATTATAGTGAACTGGGGGGATTACCTTGAATATCGAGAATATCGAAGCTTTTGTCTACATTAATCATTACGGGAGCTTTAACAAGGCGGCCGACGTGCTTTATTTGTCACAGCCGACGGTGACGGCGCGGATTCAGTCGCTGGAACGGGAACTGGATTGCAGGCTGTTCGACCGGCTCGGGAAACAAATCCTTCTTACCGACAAAGGCAAACAGTTTTTACCCTATGCCCAAGAGATCCTGCACACCTTCCAAAAAGGAAAGCATCATCTGCAATCCAAACACACCCTTCCCAACGAGCTGAGAATCGGCAGCACCGTGTCGGTATCCAATTATCTCATGCCGGATCTATTGACGGCGCTGAGCCGCCGGTTTCCGGGCATTCACTTTAAACTGACTACAGCTGGAACGGATGAACTCGCCGGCAGGCTGACGGCCAAGGAAATCGATGTGGCCTTCGTCCGAAAGCAGATGAACCCGGCCTTCCAATCTTATCCTTTATTCGAGGATCCGATCCGTTTGTATGTATATCGCGACCATCCCCTGGCGGCAGCGGGAAAAGCCTCGATCCGGGATCTACGGCATGAGCCGCTCGTCTTCTTCGAGTGCGGATCCCTTGACTGGCTAAGAATTCACAGGGTATTCGAAAGCTTGGAGCAGCCGCCGAATATCGTTTTCCAGGTGGACAATGCCGAGACGGCCAAGAAGCTCGTCCTTGGAGGAGCGGGCATCTGTTTCCTTCCGGGATTATGCGCCAGGCACGAGGAGATGGAAGGATTGCTGATCCCGGTGGAAATCACCGAAACCGCGGGGATCTCCCTACAAACCCATCTCGTCGCCTTGACAGGCCAAAACACCGTGTTTTTGGACGCCTTGCTGGAGTGGGGCGTTCCTTGGTCTTATCGATGATTTGGATGGATGCATAGAAAAACTCTATTAGACGCGCCCTTTAAATCGCGTTAAAGTAAGTGTCAAACCAAATCATACTAAACACATGAGATTTATTGGTTAATGTTTGAACGTGTTGGAAGGGGGAAAAGGCGATGAAACCATCTTCATTAGGAGCCGTGATTGTCATTCTGCTTGCTGGGGTGATCGCGGGATGCGGCGGCGGCTCACAAAGCAACGGAGTGCAGAAGGAGGGCCAGGTACAAGCCGCAGGGGAGAATAGGACGAAGATTATCGTCGGCACGGGCACGTCTTTTCCTCGCATCTGCTTTATCGATGAAAACGGGAAACTGACCGGGTATGACGTCGAATTGGTTCGGGAGATCGACAAGCGGCTGCCGGAGTACGAATTCGAGTTTCAAACCCAGGAATTCGCGAACCTGCTGCTTAGTCTGGAGACGAGGAAAATCGACTTCGTTGCCCATGAAATGGAGAAGAACCCGGAGCGTACGGAAAAATACTTGTTCAATAAGGAGCCGTATGCGCACTGGCGGAACAGAATCATCGTAGCCAAAGATCATGACGACAGTATCCAAACTCTGGACGACCTGAAGGGAAAAAAAGTGCTGACGGGCGCCACCAGCGCAGCCGCCCAAATCCTGGAGAATTACAACAAGGAGAACGGTAATGCGATCGATATCGTCTATCAGAACGGCGCGGCGAATGACACGGTTAGCCAGATCACGACAGGGCGGGTGGAAGCCACGATCGGGGCGGACTTCACGCTGCCGCTGATCGATCCGGAAGGAAAGCTGAAGACGACGGGTGAACCGCTCTCCGAAGGGGACATTCTATTCGTCTTCCGCAAGAATGATCCGGAAAGCCAGAAACTATCGGACGCCATAGACAAGGCGATTCGGGAATTGAAATCCGACGGGACACTCTCTAAACTTAGCCGGGAGTGGTTGGGAGACGACTTTAGCCAATGATGCGATCACCAAAATAGGGAGAAGGGGAGTTAATGGGTGCGCCTTTCGATTTCTCGTATGTGCTTGATTTCCTGCCCAAGCTGGCGGCCACGCTCGGCATTACGCTTCTTATTGTCGCCGGATCTTTATTGCTCGGGATCGTGGTCGGCTTCCTGATCGCGCTGCCCCGCTTGTACAACGTCCCCTTAGTCGGGACGTTCTCCAAGGTATATGTGTCCTTTTTCCGGGGAACGCCGATCTTGATCCAATTGTTCCTGTTTTATTACGGTTTGCCCGAAATCCTGAAGCTGGTTGACGTCGACTTGTCCCGGACACCAGTGCTGCTATTCGTTATCCTGACGTACGGTCTTCACACGGGCGCATCCATGTCGGAGATGATCAGAGCCTCGGTCATGGCCGTGGACCGGGGCCAGGTTGAAGCCGCCTATGCGATCGGGATGAAGCGTCATCAGGCCTTTAGCAGGATCATCCTGCCCCAGGCGCTCGGCATCGCGCTACCTGTTTTTTCCAACACGGTTATTGCCCTGCTGAAAGACACTTCATTGGCTTTTACCCTCGGGCTCATGGAGATGACAGGGAAGGCGCAGACCCTCGGAAGCATTACCCAGCATTTTGTCGAGGCGTACCTGGCGCTGGCCGCCATCTATCTGGCCGTCAGTATGACGCTGCAGAAACTGCTGCTCAGAGCCGAACTTCGGCTGAGGAAGCATGAGGCTCCGGAGGCGCCGACGAAGCAGCCGTTCGGGCTGCGGAGAAAGGGACTCCGCCGGCGATTCGCCGCCGGATTGGAAACCGGGAAAGGAGGCGTGAAGCTTTGAACATCGATCCCTCGTTTATCTGGACCGCGTTCCTCAACCTCCTGTCCGCCGTTCCGACTACGCTGCTGATTACGGTTGTGTCCGTTACGGCAGGCTTTGTCATCGGTCTGCTTACGGCATTTGCCCGTTTGTATCAGGTTCCCGTGCTGAGCCAACTCTCCGCCGGCTATGTGACCTTCATTCGGGGAACTCCCATGCTGACCCATTTGCTGCTGATCTACTTTGGACTTCCGATGCTGCTGGAGGTACTGTCAGCCGGGATGGGATGGAAGTTTGATCCGGCCGCGATTCCGATGATCGGTTTTGCCTTCGTTTCCTTTTCGATTACGGCAGGAGCCTATATGTCGGAGGTCATCCGCTCGGGCCTGCTGGCGGTGGACCGGGGGCAATTCGAAGCGGCGTATTCCGTCGGTATGGCCACGCCGCAAGCCTTAAAACGGATTATCCTCCCCCAGGCACTGGCGGCAAGCTTGCCGAACCTGTCCAACTCGGTCATCGGCATGCTGCACGGCTCCTCGCTCGCTTTTACGGTGTCCGTTGTGGACATCAACGCAAAGGCACAGATCGTTGCTTCGACCAATTGGAAATTTTTCGAATCCTATCTGGCCGCAGCGGGGATTTTCTGGGGATTAACCCTCCTCCTCGAACGGCTGAGCGCTGTCATCGAAAAGCGTATCACATTGTATAACAGGGGAGGTATCACATGATCAAGCTGACGAATCTATCCAAATCGTTCGGCAGGCAACAGGTGCTGAAGTCAATCGACTTGACGGTGAACACGGGCGAAGTGGTCGTGATTCTCGGACCAAGCGGTTCCGGCAAAACGACGCTGCTGCGGTGCATGAACTATCTGGAGCAGCCAAACGGCGGGGAAATAGCAATCGGCAGCTTCTCGCTTCGCTGCAGGCGCGCTTCCAAGAAAGAGATCCACGAGCTTCGGCAGCGATCGGCCATGGTCTTCCAGCAGTATAATCTGTTCCGGCATAAGACGGCGCTGGAAAATGTGATGGAAGGGTTGATCGTCGTCCAAAAATGGCCGAAGGCCAAGGCGAGGGAGAAGAGCGCGGCCCTGCTGGAAAAGGTGGGGCTTGCCGGCAAGCTGGACGCTTATCCGAGCCAGCTCTCGGGCGGGCAGCAGCAGCGGGTGGGGATTGCCAGAGCGCTGGCCCTCGAGCCGGAAGTCATCCTGTTCGACGAGCCGACCTCGGCCCTCGATCCCGAACTGGTGGGGGAAGTGCTTGAAGTGATTCGCCGAATCGCCAAGGAGGGCATCACCATGATCGTAGTGACCCATGAAATGGGATTCGCCAGGGACGTGGCCAACCGCGTCGTGTTTATGGACGGCGGCGTCATTGTGGAGGAGGGAACGCCTGCGGAGCTGTTCCAGAATCCCCGGGAAGAACGGACCCGGCAATTCCTTAAGCGGATCGCGCCGGTGCCGAATTATAGTATTTAGGAGGCGAAAGACATGGGATTAACGATTAGCGTGCTGGACCAAAGTCCGATCTATCCGGGAGAAACGGCGGAGGAAGCGTTTGCGCATACCGTGGCGCTGGCCCGCAAGGCCGAAGAGCTCGGGTTCCGGCGATTCTGGGTATCCGAGCATCATGATTCGGATCAAGTGGCCGGTTCTTCGCCGGAAGTGCTCATCGCCTATCTGCTAGCGAAGACCAAGCGCATCCGCGTCGGCTCGGGCGGCGTTATGCTCCAGCATTACAGCCCGTACAAAGTGGCCGAAAACTTTAACGTCCTGGCGTCGCTCGCCCCCGGCCGCGTGGATCTCGGCATCGGCCGCGCGCCGGGAGGCTTGCCCCGCAGTACGCGGGCGCTCCAGCGCGGCGGGCCAGACCCGGCGTCGCTGACGGAGAAAATCGTCGAGCTCCGGAATTTCGTCCACAACAAGCTGGACGAAGATCATCCGCTCGCCGGACTGCGTGCCGCTCCGCTGCCGGAGACGGCGCCGGAGCTGTATGTCCTCGGCGCAAGCACCGCCAGCGCCGAGATTGCGGCCGAGCTCGGCCTCCCTTATGTCTTTTCCCTCTTCATCAATGGGGACGAGGGCGCGGCGCTGGAGGCGATTCGGAGCTATCGCCGGGGTTTTAACGGCTCCCACGGGACGGAACCGCAGGTCTTGCTGGCGCTCTCGGTCGTCGTGGCCGATACCGAGGCGGAGGCGGAGAGGCTGGCCGCGGCGCGGACGCTTGTCCGGATCCATCTGGCCGGCGGCAGGTCGCTGACGCTCGGAACGTTGAAGCAAGCGGAGGAATTCGGGCGGCAATCCGGCGAGCCGTATTCGATCGAAGAGCTGGAGCCCGCGGTGACGAAAGGGACGAAGGAGACCGTCCGCGCCAAGCTCCTGGAGCTGCAGCGGGCATCCGGCATCGACGAATTCATCGTGACGAGTCCTATCGAGTCTTTCGACAAACGGGTTCGCTCGTTCGAACTGCTGTATGCCGCGGTGGCGGAAAGCTCCACGGCGGCCTTTCAAACCGTTGCCGGAGGAGGCATAAACGAATAAGAGCGACGACAAGGAGGCAGGTGAGTCTTATGCCATATCCAACAACAATCGGCGAAGCCAAAGCCGACCGCTTCATTGAAATCCGGCGCCGGCTCCACCGTTACCCGGAGCTGTCGGGCGAGGAGTTCGAGACGACTCGCCGCATCCGGGAATGGCTGGGGGAAGCCGGCATTCGCATCCTGGACGTTCCGCTAGCGACCGGCATTGTCGCCGAAGTGGGCGGGTATCGGGAGGGGCCGGTCATCGCCCTGCGCGCGGACATCGACGCGCTTCCCGTCCAGGAGGAGACCGGATTGCCTTTCGCTTCGGAGATACCGGGCCGGATGCATGCTTGCGGGCACGATTTTCATACCGCGGCGCTGATCGGCACGGCCCATGCTCTAAAAGAGAGGGAACACGACCTTCCGGGGACGGTCCGCCTGATCTTCCAGCCGGCCGAAGAGAAGGCCAAGGGCGCCCGTCAGGTTATCGACAGCGGGGCGCTGGAGGGGGTCCGGGCGATATTCGGGATGCACAATAAGCCGGACCTGCCTGTCGGCACGATCGGCATCAAAGAAGGCCCGCTGATGGCGGCGGCCGACGGATTCATCGTGGAGGTGGCCGGCCGAGGCTCGCATGCCGCCGTTCCCGAGGCGGGGCTGGACCCGATCGTGACGGCGTCCCACATCGTGACGGCGCTGCAGTCGATCGTCAGCCGGAGTGTGAGTCCTCTGGAGAGCGTGGTCGTCAGCGTGACGAAGCTGCATGGCGGGACGACCTGGAACGTCATCCCGGACAGAGCGGTGCTGGAAGGGACGATCCGCACCTTTGACGAGAACGTAAGGCGACGGGTGCTGGAACGATTCAGCCGGGTTGTAGCGGGCGTCGCCGCCGCCTTCGATACAACGGCGGCCGTCCGCTGGATCGGGGGCCCGCCTCCCGTAATCAATGACGCCGCCCTGGCCGAGATCGGCCGGGAAACGGCAGCCGAACTTGGCTACGAGGCGGTGGTTCCCGCGCCGTCGCCCGCCGGCGAAGATTTTGCCGTATATCAACGGGAAATACCCGGCCTGTTCGTGTTCATGGGGACCGCAGGCCCCCACGAATGGCATCATCCGGCATTCGATCTGGATGAGAAGGCCGTTCCGGTCAGCGTGGATTTTTTTACGAAACTGGCGGAAAAGGCGCTTGAGACATGGAAAGTAAGTCGAATGGAGGAGAGGGTATGAGCGGCGATTTCATCGAAACCTTTTTAAATACCCGTCAGCGGCTGCTAGACGCCATTGAAGGACTAAGCGCGGAACAGCTGCAGTGGAAGCAGGCGCCGAAGGTGTGGAGCGTGCAGGAAGTGTTAGCCCATCTGGTTGATCACAGTATAATCACCTCGTTTCGCCTTCGCGATATTTTGGCGGGAACGGAGGAGCGGCTGCCCTTATTCAACCAAGACGCTTGGATCAGCGGGCAATATGCCAACGAAGGCGCCGTGTCCGATATTTTGGAGACGTTCACGGCCCTGCTGCATTATAATGCGCAGCTTCTAAGGCGGCTGAAGCGAGCGGATTTCGACCAAACCGCCGTCAACGCGAAGGGGGAGATCGTCAGTGTGGCGGATATCGTCCGTGGATTCATCCGGCATGTGGAGAACCATCTGGGCCAGATCGAGCGCATCAAGCAGGCGGCCGCGCCGGTTTGAGCTGCGCGGGACAGTGCGCTTAGGGGCCGCAAGACGCAGGACGAAAGCGAAGCGCCGAAGTCCGTAGCATCATTCATAAGGGAGGAATGGGAAATATGGCAAAGCAGAAGCAATTGAAGCTAGGCGCGCTTCTTCACGGTGTGGGAGGAGGAACGTCGATGTGGCGGCATCCCGATGCACAGCCTGACGCCAGCGTAAATTTCGGGCTCTACAAGAACTGGATACGAAAGGCCGAGGAGGGGAAGTTTGATCTGATTTTTATTGCCGATGGCCTATATATTACCGAGAAATCCATTCCCCATTTCCTGAATCGGTTCGAGCCCATCACCCTCTTGAGCGCCTTGGCGTCGGTCAGCCGGCATATCGGACTCGTCGGCACGCTTTCCACTTCGTACAGCGACCCTTTTACCGTGGCGCGCCAGTTCGCGTCCCTGGATCAACTCAGCGGCGGCCGCGCCGGCTGGAACGTGGTGACTTCGCCGCTCGAAGGCTCCGCGTTAAACTACGGCAGGAACGGAAAGACGGAACATCCCGAGCATGACAAACGGTACCGGATCGCTACGGAATTTTTGGAGGTCACCCGCGGTCTCTGGGATTCGTGGGAAGACGACGCTTTCGTGCGAAACAAGGAGACGGGAGTGTTCTTCGATCCCGCCAAGATGCACACGCTGAATCATGAGGGAGAGTTCTTCACGGTGAAGGGACCGCTTAATATCGCCCGTTCGAAGCAGGGGCAGCCGGTCATTTTCCAGGCGGGAGCGTCCGAAGTCGGGAAGAATTACGCCTCGAAGGAAGCCGATGCCGTCTTCACCGGTCATGAAAGTTTGGAGGATGCCGCAGCTTTTTATAAGGACGTGAAGTCCCGCGCGGTCTCGTACGGACGCCGGCCGGACGAAGTGCTGATCTTTCCGGGGATCAGTCCGATTATCGGGCGCACCCCGGAGGAGGCGGAGCTGAAATACCGGGAAGTGGCGAGCCTTGTGACGATCGAGAATGCGCTCGATTATCTTGGCCGCTTCTTCGAGCATCACGACTTCTCGCAATATCCGTTGGATGAGCCGTTCCCCGACCTGGGCGATCTCGGGAAGAACAGCTTCCGGAGCGGCACGGATAAAATCAAGAAGGATGCCAGGGAGAAAGGGCTTACCCTTCGGGAAGTGGCGCTGCGGGCGGCGACGCCGCGCGGCGATTTCATCGGGACGCCGGAGCAGGTGGCCGACCGAATTCAGCAATGGTTTGAAGGGGACGCCGCGGACGGCTTTATGATTGCCGCGGGCGTACCGAGAGGGCTTGAGGACTTCGTGGAGTACGTGGTGCCGATTCTGCAGGAAAGAGGGTTATACCGGACCGAGTACGAGAGTGATACATTGCGCGGCAATTTGGGATTGCCGGTGCCCGAAAACCGTTACGCAAAACAAAAAGCCCTCGTCACGCCGACCTAAAAAGCACGAGGCCTTAAACGAAAGAACAGCGGCCGATCCCGGAGTCTTCGGTTTGATCCGGGATCAGGTCGCTGTTCAGCCTTTTTATGGTTTGATCAGTGAAGAACAACCGTTGGATTAAGCGTTATTTCAAAGGCGCGTCCCCAAATATACTGCGGATTGTCACGATCCAGTTCGGCTCTCCTGTATTCCGCCAACGACCAGTTAGAACCTTGAATTTGCCGAACATTATACGCTTTGGACGTGTCACCCCTCAGAAAAGCGGGTTTGGTACGAAGCAGGTCCGTATAGGTTTGCATCTGATCCCGAAGCAGTTCGGTCAAATGTTGAAAATCGGACGGCGTATTGAAAATGAGCATATTTTGATCGGCTACACTTTGCGGCAGGTTCGTATATTTCATGTGGCTTCTTGAATAATTCCGGACTTCGGCTATGGCCATCGTTTTATAATAGTAGTCTTTCAGAAAACGCTTGAACAGGAGGGAACCGTGGGCATTAACCGCCTTGCCAAGCGCGGCGGGATGCTTCTCCGTAACCAGAAACGCATAGCGGGCTTGTCCCATGCCGAGGGAAATTCCGATTTTATTCCCCGCGGTGTTCCACGCGCTGTAACCCAGGATACGCCCGGTGCAGGAACTTGCCAACAACGCTTCCGTTACAGCGGAATCGGAGGCTCCCCCTCCTACAAAATCAACCACCACGGTAGCCTGATGATCGCTTCCGTTGCTTGCTACTCTGTTAGCGGCATCGGAAGCCCGGTCCGCTGCGGTGACGGCAATCACCTCCATATCCGGATCTTCCGAAACAAACTGACCGCCGATGATATCGATATGCCGCAGAAGGTTTTCATGCAAATTCATGTATTCATACGGATTAATGATTGTGGAACCATGAGGACCGTAATATTGAATGCTGACTTTCGTTTTGGCACCTTCCCTATGCAACTGGTTCGCCATGCGGGCCAAGAGGGAATGTCCCAAACCGTCCGCATCCGGCAGGATAATCGCTCGGTCCGGATTTTGCCCGCCGCTGCCGCCTAAAGCCTGGTTAATATAATTTTCCACGAAACGGATTTCATTGATCTGAACGCCTTCCGTCTTCGCATCGTCCACACCAACGGCCAGAAAATCAATATATCCGGGCTTGACAAGCTGGTCCAAAACGTACAGGTTAGTTTTAAATTTATGTTGGCGCGCATGGTAGTAGTGATTCTTATTAAAATAGATAGTGTCCCCGTAAGGAGTGCCGTCAATCGATAGGTCGTATCCATTTATAATCTCGTTGAATTCAGTGAACGGCTGCCTAGGCTGACCCATATGGTTCCGGGCTTCCGTATAGGCGTCAAAATTTAGATTCTCGACAAACGTGTTTGTGGCCAGCCGCATGATCGTATCAAGCACATAAACCGGCTTGCGAGGGTATTGCCGCTTCACCTTTCGAATCACATCGAGCAGATGAGTCGCATCGGCATCATATTCCGGGTACATGCCGCCTCCGCTCGTCCGCAGACGCCTGCTGCCGATAAGCCCGCCATAAACAAGCATATCGATGGAAATGATAAAGCCGTCGACCGATGCGGCGTGTTCCAAGATAAATTCACGGATATTAGCCGTGCGGCCGAAGCGGGGTGATGATGTGCCGAGAAGCTGATCGTCACAAGCGTCCGCTACGGAATCAAGCCGATTCCGGATATCGGACCTTCTGGGCGTAATGAGCTGCAGCCCTGCGGATTGCCCTTGCCGAATGACATCATCCAAATTGACCGGCCGGTCATCTAACGGTACGTATAAGATCTTCTTCATATTTCTACTCCTTTCAAAATGAGGATCAACATGCTTTCACTTATATAGGCAATAATAGGGACAAGGATACAACCGGCAATTCCTTTTTTTAAAATGGTAGAAAAAGGGGGCTTAAGTTGCCTTTACCCGCCTGTAACGGAAATGAAAAAAATACTGGACTATTCATTCCAGTTGGATTATACTTGAACTCGAAAGGAGGAGGTAGTATGGGACGGACCAAAGAGTTTGACCGGGAGCACGTGCTACGTCAAGCGATGGTCGTTTTTTGGGAAAAGGGATATGCGGCGACCAGCATACCGGATTTGTTGGATTCCATGGGGTTAAGCAGATCCAGTTTGTATGAAACATTTCAGGATAAACAGACGCTTTATTTAGAAGCTATTCAATATTACAAGAAAATGTCGCAAAAAAAACGCGATCTGCTGATCCAAGCTCCTACCGCTATCGAGGGCATCCGCCAGTATTTTGAGGTACATATCACGAACGCTTTTGCCGCGCATGGCGAAGCTTTCCCTAAAGGATGTCTGATCACGAATGCATCGATCGGTCTGGATGAGGTAGATGAGCCGTTGCGGGAGGCGATTCGCGAAAGATTTACGGAGTTGGAACGGCTGTTCTATGAGAAGTTGAAGAAAGGGCAAGAGACGGGGGAAATCGCTCCGGATAAAGATATTAAAATGTTCTCTTACCTGCTGCTGAATCTGAACCACGGCATCAATGTGATCGCCAGGAGCCAAGGCGATATTCAAAAAGTCCGCGCCATGATGAATGCGGTCTTAGAGATGCTGTAATATTTTTTTTAAACAAAATGGAACAATCATTCCAAAAAAACCTTCTGTTCGAAGCGAAGAAGGCAGGTCGAGTGTATCCAAAACGGAATGATCGTTCCGATATTAGGAAGAAGTATCCCATTAAAGGAGATGTTTTTGGATGACTACCATCGTGAAGAAAAAAGTGGAAAGTGCCGTTTCGTCTGGGATCATGCTGATTCTTGCTGTGGCGTGCGGTCTCATCGCGGCAAATCTGTACTATACCCAGCCGCTGGTGGAATCGATCAGTGCGGCGGTTGGTTTGTCTTCGGGAGCTGCCGGTTTAATCGTCACACTCACCCAAATCGGCTACGGAATCGGCTTATTATTTATCGTCCCCTTGGGAGATTTGCTGGAGAATCGCAAGCTGGTGGTGACGTTGTTGGTGCTGACGGCCGGTGTATTGATCGTCGCCGCCGAAGTCCGGAGCGCGGCATGGTTTCTTGCCGCCTCGTTGTTTATAGGTGTTGGGTCCGTAGCGGCTCAGGTTCTGGTTCCCTATGCGGCCCATCTGTCCCCCGATGAGACAAGAGGACGCAATGTCGGCAACGTAATGAGCGGTTTGTTACTCGGCATTATGCTGGCCCGTCCGGTTTCGAGTTTGGTGGAAAATTACTTCGGCTGGAGTGCGAT
The DNA here is from genome assembly GCF_020179875.1 of Paenibacillus sp. alder61. Classification (NCBI taxonomy): domain Bacteria; kingdom Bacillati; phylum Bacillota; class Bacilli; order Caryophanales; family Paenibacillaceae; genus Paenibacillus; species Paenibacillus sp. alder61. The sequence continues at coordinate 82,308 of NZ_JAIUDG010000019.1, read as the reverse complement.
CTTTATTCTTTCTTCTGTTCTGCTTCTGGTGCTGGCTCTTGTTTTGGCCAAATTGCTTCCGGCAAGACGGCCGCAAATCACGCTCAACTACCCGGAAATCCTCTCATCCATGCTGCAGCTGTTGAAGACGACGCCGATTTTACGGCGCCGGGCCCTTTATCACGCCTGCCTGTTCGCCATGTTCAGTCTGTTTTGGACGACCGTTCCCCTCGTTTTGACGAGTCCGTTGTTCCATTTTTCGTCCACCGGTGTCGCCTTGTTCGCTTTGGCGGGGGTATCCGGAGCGGCAGCCGCGCCTATAGCGGGCCGCTTTGCCGATCGGGGCCTGATCCGTCCGGCGACCGTTATATCCATCGCGCTGGTGATTCTTTCCGGCATTTTGCCGATTGTGTTTGCCGGAGGTTCGTTGCTCTCCGTCGTTGTCCTGGTGCTTGCCGCTATTTTGCTGGATATGGGCGTTTCCGCCAACCTGGTATTGGGGCAGCGGGCGATCTTCGCTTTGGGAGCTGAGGTGCGAAGCCGGCTGAACGGTTTGTATATGGCGATCTTTTTTGCCGGTGGGGCCATAGGCTCCGCAGTCGGGGGATGGGCTTACGCGACGGGCGGATGGAAAGCGGCGATGTGGCTTGGCGTTCTTTTTCCCGTCCTGGCCTTGGTGTATTTCCTTACGGAAAGAAAGGGAAAAGCGGCTTGATGCACACGACTTGGGTTCCCTATTGACTGGGTTCAGGGAAATTTTTCTTGTCTATTTTTCGAAAAAATCTTGGTAAGGTAGGAGGGGGAGCAAACCATGAAGAGGTGATACGCTAACATGATGAAAAAACGCTGTTTATTTTGCGATGAGATTGTCCCTACTAAATCGGAAAGCAATTATGACAGATATATAGGCTGCTCCTGTTCTCCCGGCGGATACTACAGCCTGCGGTCAGACAGCTATGAAGCTATCCAGTCGTTCACGCACCAAAAGAAGAGAGAGATGTTTCATTTAATATCCGCTTATATCCGGGAGCGGACGGACTCTGATGATAAGGTTACGCTAACCGTCAACGATTTGGAATCCATCGCAAACTCGCCAGAAATTCCCCTGACCCTTGAGGACAAAGGACATCGTTTACTTCAGTACTTATACAGACACGCCGGCAATCCGGGGGAATCGGTCGTCATTCATCCGCTCTCCAGCAACTATAACCTGACGTATTCTCCCAATCTACAAGAACTGGTGTACATTATCGATAAGTTGAGGAACGAGCATCTGCTCGTCCGAGAGGGAATCAACTTTCAGCTTACCGAAAAGGGGTGGAGCGAAGCAGCCGCTATCGGCGGAGGAAAAAAACGGACCCCGTGCTCCGTGCTTCTTCCTGATCAGGAAGAGCTGCGATCGGAGTGGCTCGGCGGACTGCTGCCAAAAATCGAGAAGTACGGCTACCAGCCTCGCGTTGTTACGCTTTCGGGTGCGAAAAACGGGGAAGAGGAATTCTCTTTGGAAAGAATCTCGGAGAGTAAACTGATGATCGCCGATTTAACGGGGCAATCTTCCGAAGTTTATTTTGCGGCCGGTTATGCGTTCGGTTTGAATATCCCGATCATTTGGACGGTTCACAGCAGTGGGGCCCATATACAACTTCCCGGAATCGAAGAGATTCGTCCCATTGTTTGGGAGAGCGTAGAAGAACTGGCGGTTATACTCCAACATAAGTTGGGTTAGGTTCTGTCAGAAAATGAAATTTTCATAGCGCCAATGGCGCTTTTTTTATTTTCTGCGTCGGCAAAATAGATGCTGGTGAAACCAGGTCGGAGTGGTAAAAATATGTCGACTTTTGTCGAATGTTTCTATACAATGATTCTCACATACCGTTACGAAATAGCAGAACACTGTGCGGTCTTTGCTCAACATTTTGAGTTTTTGGGGGAGTTTTTTAGATGAAAAAAAAGATCGCCATCCTCGCGGTATCATCGCTTATCGCTTTGACTCCGCAACATGCTTTCTATGGGCAGGCCAAGGCAAGCCCGATGCAGCCGACATTGCTGCAGGACGGAACTTGGGGAAAGCCGCCCAACGTTATCATGGATATAGAGCAGAACCTTGTGGGAAAATCGGCGGATGCCGTAATAGCGTATTATCGGTCGGCACTCCAGTTCCAGCTGCCCGATCTCACCGGGCAGTCGGTTACCTCGGCTAAACTGCGCATTAAAGTCGAAGCTATTGAAAAAAGTGATGCTGAACTGATTCCTTTTTTGACACTCTATGGATCCACGGTCGATGCCTGGGGGGATTCCTTTCCCCTGAATGATACGGACCAAGCGTTGGAAACGAAAACGGGGGGCGATCTACGGCCGGGTTGGCTTGAATACGATGTCACCGATTTTGTATCGCGGCAAACGGACGGGATCGTTTCTTTTGCCTTGCTTGCGAATGAGACATTTGGCGGAAACATGGACTATCTGGAAATATTCTATAATTCCGATGATGCCCCCTTCGATCAACCGGAGCTTGTGTTGGTAACGGAAAATGCGGCTCCGCCCGTTACGCCTTCCCAACCGCCAGGCGCGATCTACGGGACCGTTCAGGAAGATGCTGTGGCCGAAGGGCTCGTCGTTGCCAAGGTTCCGGGAGATACCTCGGATGTGACGCACTTCAAGATCACAAGCATTACGGGAGGTAAATTGTACCGCTTTAATGATACGGTCGCCATCCACGATGGAGAATTCATCACTTCGGCGGAAGGTTCGGCCGGGTTGAAATTCGTTCCGAATCCAAACGCCAACAGCGTCGATGGAACCTTCTCTTTCCTGATGCAAGCGGCGCAGGACGCCGCCGGTAAAGGTTTGAGCGGCACGGCTGAGGCGCGCATTACTGTCACCGCGGTGAACGACAGTCCGATCGCGCATGACGACGCGCTTCCGTCGATCGAACAAAATTCGGGCGATTATACGATTCTCGCCTCGCAATTGCTCGGGAATGACGATTCGGGCGCGGTTAACGAAAACGACACGCTGCGGATCGCTTCGGTCTCAGCTGACCCGAGTGTCGGTACGGCAAAGATCTCCCAAGACGGAAATAGCGTTATTTTCACGCCCGCGCACAATTATGCAGGACCGGCCTCTTTTACTTATAAGGTTCAAGATAACGGATTAACCGGGGGAAATCCCGACCCGAAGACCAGTGAAAATGAAGCTATAGTCACCTTCCAGATCGAAGCTGTCGCCGACACCCCAAGCGTGATCGACGCCGCGACGGCCGAGGACCAGCAGACCCAAAACGGTCTTGTCATTACGGCAAACTCAGCGATCGGAGCGCCAACCAACTACTATAAAATTTCCGAAATCGCCGGGGGAACCTTGTTTAAAACCAATGGAACAACCCCGATCCCCGAAGGTTCCTACATTACGGTGTCCGAAGGCCTTGCAGGGTTGAAATTCACGCCGAGTCCGAATGCGCATGGCACTTCCGGATTCGGGTTTTCTGTGCAAGCTGCTCCGGAGACCGATGGCAAAAAATTAAGCGAAAAGGTGCACGCTCAAATTACGGTAACCGAAGTCAACGATCCTCCCGTCGCCCTCAACGATACGTGGGACGATATTGACGAAGACGCCGATCCCGTGCGTATCCCGATTTCTCATTTGCTGCAAAACGACTCCGCCGGCCCCATAAACGAGAACGACCAGACCTTGACGATTACGCCGGTTAACGATTCGGAGAGCGGAACCGTAAGGTTGGATAACGGCGACCTGGTCTTTACGCCAAAGCCGAACTATAACGGTGCGGCGAGCTTCAAATATAAATTGACGGATAACGGGACGACCCATGGTGAGGTGTCGCCGGAAGAGACGGAAGGAACCGTTTCGTTCACGATCCGCTCGATGGCGGACGTCCCCGTCGTAACTGATGGCGTCACGGAGGAAGACACGCAAACCTCCGAAGGCTTGCAGATTGGACGAAACGCTTTTGACGGAGTGGATATTCAGTATTTGAAGATCACCGATATTCAGGGAGGCACGTTGTACAAAAATGACGGAACTACCCCGATTCCGGCGAACAGTTACGTAGCCATGAGCGAAGGTTCGCTCGGATTGAAGTTTTCGCCAAACCCTAACGCCAACAGTCAGGCCGGAGACGCTTTCTCGTTTCAGGTACAGGCCGCGATGGATCAAGACGGCAGGGGGCTGAGCGCCCCCGCGATGGTGACGATTATAGTTCATGCCGTTAACGACGCTCCGGTGGCGGTCGATGACGATCATCTGGAAGCGGTGCCGGAAAATTCGGGCGAACATACGATTCTTGCGTCCGAGTTGCTCAAAAACGACAGCAAAGGAGCGGATAATGAGCTTGGACAAACGTTGCGGATTATCTCGGTGGAAAAGGTTCGCGGGGGAGATGTGCGTCTTGATGACTCGGGCAATGTGGTATTCACGCCTGAACCGGGTTTTCGGGATATTGCCTCGTTCCGTTATCGGGTAGCGGATGACGGCGGGCTGGAAAGCCAGGCCCTTGCTTTTATCACCGTAGCTCCGATCACCGATCGTCCGCAAGTTACCGGAACGGAGACGGAAGAGGATACCATGAATTCAACCGGTCTCGTGATTACTCCGACGGATGGCGGAGGAGCGTCGGCGACGCATTTCAAAATCAGCGGCATCACCGGGGGGAGACTCTTTCAACATAACGGTTCAACACCGATCCAGGATGGGGAGTTCATCTCGGTTTCGGAAGGTGCCGACGGCTTGAAGTTTATGCCTAATGAAAACGCCCATGGAAGCTCGGGATTCGGCTTCATGGTCCAGGCGGCGGCGGATGGGAACGGGGCATTGCTGAGCGATGCAGCGGAAGCGGTCGTCCATGTAACCGAAGTCAATGACGCGCCGGTGGCAAAAGACGACCGATTAGGCAAGGTCAAGAAAGGGACCGAGCAAGTCAATTTCACCTTTAACGAACTTACGGCTAACGATGAGGCAGGCCCGCTTGATGAAACGCAGTGGCAGTCCTTGACGATTACCGACGTTCAAGCGGTGGAAGGAGGATCGGTCGAACTGGCCAACGGCCGCGTCGAGTTCAGACCGTCGGACCGGTTCTCCGGCCTGGCCAAATTCAATTATACGGTCAGCGATAACGGCCGAACCGGCGAAAATGACGATCCGAAAACGTATACGGCGGAAGCCAGTTTTTATATATTGGATGAAGATCAGCCTTTTATTACCTTAGCCGGTGAATCGTTAATGTATCTGTTGAAGGGTGAGCCATATGTAGAACCCGGCTATTCCGCTGAAGACGAAGTCGACGGTGATTTGACGGATCGGGTTACCGTAACGGGGGATGTTTACTCCGGCGTAATAGGATCTTATATTCTACGATACAACTTAAAGGATGACAGCGGAAATGCAGCCCCAGAAGCCACCAGGACGGTCCAGGTCATTTCCGACGAGTTGGTGGATTTGTCGATCGGTTCCGCAGCCCTGACCCCTTTGTTCGAACCCGGCGTAACGTCTTACTCCGCGGAAGTTCCAGGTGAAACAAGCTCCATCACTGTTTCGGCCTACCTGGAAGATCCGGCGGCAACGGTAACGATTAACGGACTGGCGGGAACTTCGAGAAACTTGTCCCTGGCCGACGGCGTTAATTATGTGACCATCATCGTCACAGCCCCAGGCGGAGCTATTAAAATGTATGACGTGGATATTACGCGAGCGGCCATGCCAAACAAGCCGGAGCCGATTCCAGACACGAAACCGGATCCGGTTCCGACGCCGGGACCAAGGCCTGATTCCGGTTCCGGTTCGAATCCGTCCTCGGATTCGAACTCAAATTCGAACTCAAATTCGAACTCAAATTCCAATCCCCCGGATGAACTTACTCCGGCAAGTCCCTCTCCGGTAATCCGTCAGGCCAAGGTAGTAGCAGGGGAGAGTGAAGAGAATGTTGCGCGGGTCGAAATTACCCGTACCCTGAAGAACGGGGTTGCTGTAGACTCGGTGACATTCGGAAAATCAAAGGCTGACGAAATCGTGGCAAAAGCCGCAGCCTCCGGCGCCGGCACGGCAAGAATCGTCGTCGACGACATTCCCGGCCAGCCTGCCGATGAAGTCAATGTCAGCATTTCCAAGGAAGCTCTTTTGAAGCTTAAAGAAGGGAGATTGGGGCTAGCCATCGAGGCGGGCGGTGCCAAGATCAGTTTGCCTTTAGATACGTTAGGCCAACTGAACGATGATGGAAAAGACCTTTATTTCCGGGTCGTCCCGATTCGTAAAACGTCCGAAACCGAAACGGTTCAAGATCGGGTAGAGTCGGCACAGGAGTTCCGGGAGTACGCCAGGGGCCGGAACGCGCGTGCCGTCGGTCAACCGATGACGATCGAAACGAATTACACAAATCGGGCCACGAAAGTCATGTTTCCGCTGACAGGTATTGATCTTCCCGAGGATGCCCAGGATCGTAAGAACTTCTTAAACGGTTTGGCGGTGTTCATCGAACACAGCGACGGGGAGAAAGAGCTCGAGTTCGGACAGCCGGTTTACGATGAAACAGGGCATCCGATCGGCATTGAAATCGACGTCCGGAAATTTAGCACATTCACGATTATTTCTACGGAAGCGGACTACAAAACTTATTTACGGTATATCTCCGGTTATCCGGACGGGAAATTCCACCCTACCGAATCCGTGACGCGCGCCGAGATGGCCAGGTTGATCGCCGTCCAAACGGAATTCAGCGAAGGCGCCGTAAATCCGTACTCCGATCTGGCGGCGTCGCATTGGGCCGCGAAAGCGGTTCTCCAACTGACCGGGGCGGGCATTCTTTCCGGCGATCTGGAGGGGCGGTTCCGCCCGGAGGCTGGAGTAACCCGCGCGGAAATGGCGGTCATTGCGTCCAGACTGCAAGGGCTTGAACTTGCAAATACAAACGCGGCGTTTACCGATACCCAAGGTCATTGGGCGGCCGGCGCCATTTACGCGGTACGTGAGGCGGGGTACATGCTCGGATACGAGGATGGTTCATTCCGTCCGAACCAGACGATGTCGCGCGCGGAAGCCATCGCTGTACTGAACCGGCTCTTCGGGCGCCCGCTGTTGGATCGCCAAGAGATCGGCGAGTCCGGATGGTCCGATGTCCATCCAGCGAGCTGGGCTGCGCCCGATATCGAATCGGCCTCCCGGAACCTGCGAGTGCATAAGAACGTTACCGTGGAGATCGCTGCCGAGGACGAGTAGTAAATAGCCAGTAAGAAGCTAAACAAAAGCCAACCAGTATACCCAATACCGGTTGGCTTTCTTCTGTAAGATAGACGAATACCCAGGGAAGGGATATTATAGAAAAAACGAAGCTAATAATGAATGGAGTCTTGACGTCTTATGGAAGATAGAGATAACAAAACAAAGCATGAAAAACTTATTCGAGGGATCAGCTTTGCGACTTGGATGATTATGTTACTTTATGCAGTGATATGGGCCGTGTCTTATTTTGGACGGATTATAGGAAGCTGAGTGGGAAAAAAATAGGAGCTGATTTTGTTGAAACAACGCAAGGCGATTTTAGCCGCAACTCTACTCTATACCTGTTTTGTTCTTTATTGTATGTTTTTCGCGTTCGACCGGGCAAGTTCCGAAGCGACGAGCTACACTTTTATTTTTTTGCCCGAAAATTTCTTAAAGCTGCCGAATCCGTCAGATCTCCTACACCCTACCCTGATGGATCTTGTAAGTATTGGAAATACCGCAGCATTCATCCCTTTCGGCATCCTGGTTCCCTTGCTCTATCCGATTAGATTCGTTCGATTCCTTGCCGGGTTTATCCTGTCGATTCTCGTCATCGAAACCATACAGGCGTTTACTTTGCTCGGCAGCTTCGATATTAACGATGTCTTGCAAAATTCATCCGGCGCGGCGATCGGGTTCGGAGCTTACGCATTGGGAAGACGCGCAACCGGCATGTGGCGGAAAATTGCCGTGACAGGCCTTTCCACCGTCATCCTCCTGATCGGAGTGTGGGGAATCGGCAGCGCCATCGATTCGGTTCTCACCAAACAAGAAGGTCCGTTTGTGGCGTTGAGCGAATTGGACGATAGCCTCGGTCATGCGGCGAAGAACACAAAACCCTATCATTTTAAAATAGGCGGTCAAGAGATTACGCCTCAATTCAATGTATACAGCGCCGAAGGAGAAGAAGCGAAAACCTACACCTATAAGTTGAAGAATAAGGAGCTTTATTTTTCTATGCAGTACGGAATTCCCGATCAAGGCAATTTTAAAGGAAGTATAAGCGTCGTGGTAGACGGTCAGCAAATCCTGTCCAATTCCGCAGATATTCAAGGCCATGCGCCGAATCGTTTCGAATGGTTTTTCGAACAGGCGGACGAGCTTAAGATCACCGTGGAGGGAAATGAAAAAGTGTGGGATATCGGCTATAAAGAGATGAAATATTTCTGGGAGTAAGAGCAAAGAAATGGGAGGTGGCTTCATCATGAAAATTCTTATAGTAGGCCATTTTACACCAATTACAAACGGGTGCAGGGTATGATAAAGTAGATATTGATGCATGCACGCAACTCGGTATTTGGGCAGCCAATGCTGCAGGAGTGAATGCGCAGGCAGTGGCCGAGCATGTGATGGCGCTGATGTTGTCTTATTATAAAAACATACCCTACCTGGATAGTTTCATGGTTTTTGATATGAATGTGCTGGTTCATGCTAGACAAGCCGGTGTACAACCTGACAGCTATGTTCAAATGACGGATTTCGATAATCTTGTAAGTGCATCAGATGTAGTCACTGTACATGCGTCACTGAATCCGCAAACCAAACAGCTGATTGATCAAGAAGTATTCAAAAAGATGAAGAATACCGCACTTTTTATCAATACGGCTCGTGGCGGGATTGTCAATGAAAATGACTTAATAGCTGCTTTAAAAAACAGAACCATATAAAAAACGGTGAAGAACCTGAAAGCAAGCTTAATCAGTGTTGGTACAATCTATAAAACAAATTGGAGGAAATACCATGGAAGCTATCTTACAACATCTTAATTTTAGGATTACGGATGTTCCATCCAGAATCCATACTTATTCTGAACTCGATTTTTCTATTCGAACCCGACCAAACAGTTGGTCAAAAAAGGAAATATTAGGGCATCTGTGTGACTCCGCACTTACTAATTTACAACGATTTGTGCGTTCTCAATATGAATCTCAACCTTACTCAGTGTTAAAATACGCCCAGAATCATTGGGTGGAACTCATGAACTACCAAAACCTAAGTATTGATCATATTTTGGCTCTATGGGTTATGTTGAATAAGCAAGTGGCTGAAGTCATTGCAAACATTCCTGAAGACAAGTTGCTGTATTTATGCGACATTGGTGAAGAAAAACTTGTTACGTTAGAGTGGCTTATAAAAGACTATGTTGAGCACTTGGAACACCATCTCGAACAAATTTTTAGTACATAACTGCCAGTTAGCTTACCAAGAATAAGCAGAAATCCGAAGTTTGGTAACCAGTACGCACACTTGATCGTGGCTTATACCACGATAATTAGCTTTACCTCCACGTTACGTGGCTTGCGTTCGGTGATGTTACGTCTACCTTTTTCAGAGAACAAGAAATAAGTCACGTCCATTTCAACAGTATCTTGAAACGCATCGGTTGGAATCTGCTTTAAAGCAGAGAGAATCTTATGCCGCCAATAAAACAAGGTGACATGCGCTATCGAATATCAACAACAAAGTTTAGCAAAGCCATTTTATTAAAAAAGCATTCGATCACACCCTAGCAAAGTCGCGGAAACCGCGGCTTTTTTCTTTAGCGTCAGATTTCGAATCGGGCTTAGGGCTTATGGCACTTATCCGACCAATTTTCCTTACCCGACACAGAAGGAATTATGTCTATTTTTGGGGAAATTTATAAGGTCGTGAAAAGTTCAATTGAGAGAGGGACAAATGATGAAAAAAGCATTGAATTTCATCCTGACGATCGGCTTAATGCTGGTTTTAGGGCAGGGCATCTGGGGACCGAACATGGCCGATGCGGCAGCTGAGGGAGGGCAGCAAATCAAAGATATTGCATACGACAATGCCATTCTGATGGATGATGGCAGCATGTGGACTTTGATGATTGATGGAAAAGGGAAGGTGCTGACCCCCGGTAATGTCGCTTCGATTTCCGAGACTTCCAGGTATGCCGGTTTGGGGGTTACCCGGGACGGTAAGCTGATCGAATGGGATATGGGCCTCAGTCCACGCGCGGTGGAAGGTCAAACGGGACTAAAGCAGGTCGCGGGCTATTATTGGCTAAAAGAGGATGGAACGGTCTGGACCAGCAAGGGCAAAATGAAAGGCCTCGAGAATATCGAGCATATCGGTTACGGAGATCGTTTTTTTGCGGCTTTGTCGTCGAGTGGGGAACTTTACTTTCAAGATTCATACCAAGCGTACGTGTTCCACAAGGTCGGAACGGTACCCGATCCGTCGGCTGTGACGGGAATTGCCGTTTATGATGAGCGCGCTGCACTGCTATATAACAACGGCAAGGTAGTACTTTATCAAACTTTCGATTTTGATGACAACGGCAAACCGATCCCCTTTACCGTAACGGATGATGCGATTCATATCACGTTTGCCAAAAGCAGACAAGGGCGCTCCCTGGATGCGATGATCGTTACGCGCAAGGACGGCACGGTGTGGGCGACGGGAGATTACCGGGACCGGATAAAACTGACCGAGCAATACCCGGGGTTAAGCCAGATCGTCAGAACGTCCGTGTTCTCGGACATGGACCATTTTTACGCGCAGCGCAGTGACGGCAGCTGGCTTTTGTATGAAGAAGGCGAGATAAAACCGGTGGATGCCCCGCGGGTGAGCGCTTTGAATGTTTCGGTATCGGAAGCCAACCCGTTCGTAGGTGACAAGATTTCGGTGGATATTCAAGAGCATTACACGAACGGGGCTGACATCAAAGTGAAAGGCGATTCTACAAATGTTACAGTCGATCATCCTCACTTGCTTCGGGTTGAATCGGACGGAAGCCTTAAAGTGCTTGGCGTGGGCGAATCTAACGTCACCGTAAACTCAAGCGGCCTTTCGAAAACGGTAACGGTTTCGGCCAGCTTGCGAAATAACTTAAAATACGCCAAGGTTGTCGGAGGAACCGTATACGTTCCCGCAAAAGCGGTTGTTCAGGCGTTGGGCGGTACGGTCGCTTCCTCCGGCGGCGGGCTTGAGGCTAAGGTTGGTGCTGTCTCGCTGTTTTTTAAAGCGAATGAAAAGAGTGCCAAGTTGAACGAAGGGAATATTCAACTAAAGGCTGCCCCCATAACCGAGAAGGGCGAGACGCTCATTCCAACTTCCTTGTTAACGGAGGCTCTGGGAGCGACAGTTAAGTGGGATAGTCAGTGGCAAGAGGCGAATATTTCTATTGGGTCTGCCAATATGACGGTTGTATCGACAGAAACGGCCGCTTTGGTCAAGAAAGCGATGCAGGGCAGTTTGGCTAATTATGTCGGGAAAAGCTATTGGGTTAATTATTTCCAAGGGTGGGACCGTTTTATGAAAGTAACGGTTACGGATATTCTGCCCGATGATACAGGAAGTTTCGTCATCGTATTTAAAACCGCAACCGGCAAAACGCTGAAAAGCTACTCTATGACCTCTGGTCATGTAGCGGAGTTGCTCAGTAACAGAACGGCCTTCTTTAATTTTGATCCCTATAAGAAGTATCAATGGTCCTCTTCCGTCTGGAACCAAATTAAAGCAGGGCATATCGCTCTAGGCATGACGAAAGAGCAGGTGCTCCTTTCCTGGGGAGAGCCCGCTGGTAAAAGTGCGACTCAGGCGGACGGCAAAACCATCGAAACCTGGGTATACGCCAATTTCGATACCGTCGCATTCGTTAATGGCAAAGTGAAGGTCATTATTAACTGATATACTTAAAATGTAAAAAAGAAGAGCACCAGCCATTCCCCGGTTGTCGCGTTTCTTTTGATCGGGAGCGCTGCCGATGGTGTACTTATGATGACGCTGCTTATTGGGCAAAATAGGTAAAACACCTTATAGGGAGGAATTTACATTGGCTGAAGGAAATTCTTCAAATGAGCAAGATGTAAAACGCGAAACATTAACAACTCGGCAGGGTCATCCCGTGACGGATAACCAAAATATTCGTACTGTCGGGAATCGCGGTCCCGCCACACTTGAAAATTACCACTTCATAGAAAAAATCTCCCATTTTGATCGGGAGGAGATCCCCGAGCGTGTGGTACATGCCCGCGGAACCGGGGCGTTTGGATATTTCGAAACTTACGGAAAAGTAGGGGATGAACCGGTCGAGAAATATACGCGTGCCAAAGTTTTTTCGGGCGCAGGGAAGAGGACGCCTCTCATGGTCCGGTTTTCCACCGTCGCAGGAGCGAAGGACTCCCCGGAAACCGCGCGGGACCCACGGGGGTTTGCCGTGAAAATGTATACGGAAGACGGGAACTGGGATCTCGTTGGAAACAATCTGAAGATTTTCTTTATTCGCGATGCGATGAAATTCCCGGATATGATTCACGCGTTTAAAGCGGATCCGGCTTCGAATGTGCCCAACCCCCAGCGTATGTTTGATTTCGTTTCCCGTACGCCTGAAGCCACGCATATGATCACTTTTCTTTTCTCACCTTGGGGGATCCCGGCAACATACCGGCACATGCAAGGTTCTGGCGTTAACACCTACAAATGGGTAAATGACAAGGGCGACGCGGTGTTGGTGAAGTATCACTGGGAGCCCAAACAGGGAATTCGCAATTTAACGCAAGAAGAGGCCGCAAGCATTCAAGCCAAGAACGTGGGGCATGCGACGCAAGATTTATATGAGGCCATTGAGCGGGGAGAATATCCGGAATGGGAGCTTTTTGTCCAGATAATGGAAGATGATTACCATTCTGAGCTGGATTTTGATCCTCTTGACGATACCAAACTGTGGCCGGAGGACAAGTTCCCCTGGTTGCCGGTGGGTCGTATGGTGTTGAACCGGAATCCTGTCGATTTTCACGCGGAGATTGAGCAAGCCGCTTTCGGTACGGGGGTTCTTGTCGACGGGATGGATTTTTCGGACGATAAAATGCTGCAGGGGCGCACCTTCTCATACTCCGATACGCAGCGTTACCGTATTGGCGCAAACTACCTGAAGCTGCCGGTAAATGCGCCGAAAGTACCTGTACGCACGAACCAGCATCGCGGGCAAATGGATATTCGGGACCCTAAGGAGTCCGGTGAAAACCCGCATATCAACTATGAGCCTTCCATGGTGGGAGGATATCAAGAGGCGAGCAAAGAAGATCGGATACCGCATCAACCGATGTATCACGCGGCGGTCATGAGCGCTCCGATCGACCGTCCCAACAACTACGGCCAAGCCGGTCATACCTATCGCAGTTTTGAAGATTGGGAACGTAATGAATTGATTAAAAACTTATCGGAAGCCCTTGCGGTTTGCGATCAACGAATTCAGGAGGCGATGATCCATCACTTTACCCAAGCCGATGAAGATTATGGTCGTCGGGTGAAGGAGGGTATCGCTAAGATAACTGAAGAAATGAAGAGAGAGCACCAAGTTCCCGGTCGAGAAGCGGGTCAATCGAAATTTGGCCAAGGGCCACGTGCGGCGACCAAGGCGGCGGAGGAAGCAGTCAAGCAAAGCCATAAAGCTGACCCGTATTAAATCAAACGTACGATACCGAATGAAATAACCGTTTTCCGGTCTCTGGTGTCCCCGGGGACCCTTTTTCAATTTTGTGTGATAATGCGAAGAGCAATATCAAATAATAAATGACGATTAGGAGCATCACACATCTTTTCCTTAAGCCTATAGTTGGCGAAGGGAGCAGGCGAACGAAAGGAGCGCTGGTGATTGGACACATTTTGGCTGCAATATGTGTGGGCTTTACTTATTCTGATTGGGTTGGAAGGTTTGTTGTCGGCGGATAATGCGCTTGTATTGGCGGTTATTGCAAAACACTTATCGGTTGAACAAAGAAAAAGAGCGATAAATTACGGAATCCTTATGGCGTTTGTTTTTAGGTTCGCCGCTCTTTTTGCCATTTCCTTTATAGCCAATGTTTGGCAAGTACAAGCGATAGGGGCAATTTATCTTTTATATCTCGGGTTAAAACACATCATTAAAGCGCGCAAAAGTAAAGATGCGGAGCCGCTGCATGCTGAAGCGGCAGAACCACCCGCCAGCAAAGGTTTTTGGCCTACTGTCGGGAAGATCGCCTTTGCGGATCTGGCCTTTGCCATCGACTCCATTCTCGCGGCGGTAGCACTCGCCTTGGGGCTGCCGGACTCTCCACTGGGGGAGTTTGGAGGAATGGACGGAGGACAGTTCATTGTGATCGTCCTTGGCGGCATTGCCGGATTAATTCTGATCAAGTTTGCGGCTACATGGTTTGTGAAATTGCTGGAGCAGCGCCCCTCTCTGGAGACGACAGCCTATGCCATCGTTGCCTGGGTGGGGGTCAAGCTTACCGTAATTACTCTCGCCCATGAAGATATTGGAATATTGGATCCGCATTTCCCGCACAGTACATCTTGGACACTTATTTTCTATGGGGTTTTGGTTCTGATTGCACTTCTTGGGTGGTTTGCTCCGTTCAGTAAAAAGTCGAAATATTAATAAAAGTCGCGGATTACTTTCTGTGCAGTACTTTGTTCTTCGTTTTCTTGGGCCGGAGCACCACGAATAGCAGTAGCGGTACGAATAGTGCGAAGACCCCGAACAGGATAGGACGGCTCTCCGTTAACTCGCCCAACTGCACGGCCGAATCGAAGAACCACATGGAACAAACGAGAGCCAATATGCCGACGGGAGCAGCGGCCAGCTTAGCGTTCAAATTCGGTACGATTAAGCATGCGACTTGGCACAAAAAATAAAGGGTGATCCCGATTTTAAGCAGCGCCGTAGGCATCCACGCCGCTGCGATCACCATATCGAGCCGATCCAGGAAATCGGTAACCCGGAGTTGCCGGATCAGTTCATACGGCGGATCCCAAAACATCGTCGTGAGGTCGGGTCCGAACAGCACCAATTCACCTAAAATCATAATGGTCGTGACGGCGATTCCGACGGCGATGCCAGGCAATATTTCGGCAAGGCGGAAGGTCCGTTGTCCGAATAACAACGGGATCAGCATCAACTCGGCAAAATGACCGAAAGCATATAAGGACGCTTCCGCGACGCCGAGCGGCCGCTCCAGCACGGGGCTTAAAAAAGCCAAGCGGGCTTGCCCCGTCAAAAGCGCCGGAAGGAAAAACACCATAACCACGAATGGGGGCCCCAGAATAACGCTCGCTCTAGCCGTTACGACGATGCCGCTTTTGACAAAAAGCACGGCCGTAAAGACGGCGGTACCGGCAAGGACGAACAAGGGGGTCATCGGGAGCAGGTAAACACTAAGCAAACTGACCAGAAAACGGATGTCGTGCGAAATGGTAAAGAAAAAAACAAATCCGTAAAGGAGAAGAACGCCTTTACCGACCCAAGGCCGCCGTGAAATCATGGCTTCAACCAGCGAAACATCCGGGAAACGCCGCTGCACAGCGTCCATCAGCCACAGGGGAAGGAGGACGGCGATTCCCGCTACAATGTATCCCATCCAGGCATCCTGCCGTGCCGCAAGAATCATCGGAACAGGCGGATGTTTGATCCCAATGGACACCATAAAGAGCACGGCGATCATATTCGTTTGCAGCTTGGAAACGTTTTGTTGCATCCGGCAACCCCCTAACGAAAGATACCGTCTATCCAATTCCCCGGTCGCGGGAGATCGGGGCGGCTCGTCATCCATACCCAGATTAGAATGCTTGCTGTATATAGAGCCGCGGCAAACCACCGGTTCGCCGCGACGGCGGATTTATATCCTTTCCACTCCGAAACGAGAGCAAGGACAATCAAGACGACGACCGGGGCAAAATCTTTCATGAGGAAGGCTTCAACTCCTTTGATTTTCGGTCGAGCGATCGAATCAACGCTCCGTCATTCTCCATATTAACGTCAGACTTGACTGTAACTTTGATTTGGGGAAATTCGGATTCCTCCCAGCGATCGCGCAGGCGGGCCCAGTGGCTTCGGTAACGCCGGTGCACAGCGTCTCCGAAGCCTAAAGCATCCGATTTATGCTTTTGCAAGGCGGCGACGGCGTCTTCGACCAACCGCGTTACCCGTTGCTCCGCCGCACGCTCCAACAAGGCGCGCCAACGGTAGTCCGTCGAATCATAATCGGACGTATTTTCGGCAAGGTTCGCCGTCATGGTCAACGAAAGGTCCATTTCGATCCGGCCGTTCTTGAGCTTAGGTCTAATTTGCGACTCGGACTTACTAATCTGAAGAACAATCGCTCTTCTATTTCGTTCCTCTCCTGGAACCATTACTTCGATCGCCGGATTCCGCGCTTGACCCATCGCCAACAATAAACCGGTAGCTAAGCGGTCCTCCAGTATGGTCGCTAATTTATCGTGTTTGAATACAGCAATGCCCGCCAACTCAACGGTAGTCTTTTGGTCCTTTTTCAAATTCGCCGCCGCCGGAATTTTACGGATCGCCGGAACGATCGGGTCAATCCCTTCGGTCAACAGGGAATACACAAAGATTCGCATGTTGATCGGTTCAAGCGTGGCCATTTGAGCAAGTTCACGAATCATTTCCGCAGGGGTTCTCTCGAGCGGAGCTTCCGCGGTGAGCACTTCCTTGGCTTCGCCCATCGCAATGAGCGGGAACGAACTCAACCGGTTTTGGGGAAACCGGAAAATCGAATCGAATAGAGGAATGACGCCTTGCCGAGCAAGCGAATCACTGACGATCAGCACCCGGCGGTGGGAGAAGTGGAGAATCCGCGAAAGATGCTTCTGTTCCGCCTCCCTTGTGGTGTGGATCGTCCGGCCAAAGGCGGATTCTACGTGCCATGCTTTCGAACCCGAACTTCCGCCGCCGCCCTGCGGACCTCCCATTTGTCCGACCGCTGCAATCTGCATCGTACTGCGATAGCCTCCATCTTCCATATCGATGGCGGAGCCAACGATAAAGGCAACGTCGTTGATTTCTTTCCGATCCCAACAACCGGCCAGCAGCACCAGACAAACGATCGAGATACCTATTTTTTTCATGGAGACTTTCCACCATCCTTTGAATCACCGCCTTGCGAGAGCCTTCCGTTCTTCATCCGATTACGGTTACGCGACGAAAAGGACGGACGCCGGCTCATTGCCCACCAAGGGGCGCGAATGAGAATATCTTTCTGATCTCCCTTGCGGAATGGCGCGACCCCGGTGAGGTACGGTACACCAAGAGAGGTCAGTCCGCACAGATGGATCACCGTCCAAACCGTCCCCATGACGACGCCATAAACTCCAAACATGCTGGCAAGCAGCATCAACGGAAATCGAAGCATCCGTACAGTAATCGCCAAATTGAACCTAGGAATCGTAAACGAAGCGATACCCGTTAAAGAAACGACGATCACCACCGGCGCGGACACGATTCCCGCTTCCACGGCGGATTGTCCGATCACCAATGCTCCTAATATGCTGACTGCTTGTCCGATGACTTTCGGTAACCGAATGCCCGCTTCCCGCAGCGCTTCGAACGAAATTTCCATAATCAGCGCCTCGATCAGGGCGGGGAAAGGAATCGCTTCCCGTGCCGCTGCGATGCTGAACACTAAGCTGGTAGGCAACATGTCTTGATGGAACGTCGTCACGGCAATATACAGAGCGGGCAAATACAGCGCAACGAATAAGAAACTGTAACGAAGCCATCGCAACAAATTCCCGATAAAATAACGTTCATAGTAATCTTCGCTAGAATGCATCAACTGCCAAAAGGTGATTGGCCCCGACAGGACAAACGGTGTACCGTCGACCAGAACGATCACGCGTCCTTCCAGCAGCATCGCCGCGGCGGTATCCGGCCGTTCCGTGTACTGAAGCTGCGGAAAGGGGGAAAAGGGATGATCTTCGATAAACTCTTCGATATACCCGCTTTCAAGGACGCCGTCGATTTGAATGGCCCGAATGCGCTCCAACACTTTTTGAACGATTTGCTCATCGGCCACATCTTTTAAATAAGCGACATACACCGTCGTTTTGGTTTGCTCCCCAACGAGGGCCGATACCATCTTTAGCTGAGGCGTTTTCATTTTGAAGCGGAGGAGGGCGGTATTTTTTTGAATATCCTCCGTAAACGCTTCTTTCGGACCGCGGATGCTTACTTCCGTCGTCGACTGCTCGACAGATCGTCTCGAGCCACCCTTGACGCGAACGATAACCGCTTCGGCGCATTGATCCATCAACAGAACGGCGCTGCCTTCCGTTAGCTCGCTGACGATATCGGCCAACCGCGTGAAGGTGGTGGAGGACGGAACAGAGAGAAGACTTTCACTCAGAAGCTTCGCCGGAGACGACTCGTCCCCGAGAGCGGTGGAGGCTTCAATGAACGGGCGAAGGGCATTATCACTCAATTCCTTCGTTTCCACTAATCCGCCGATATAGATAAGGCACGCTTTCGTTCCGTTCACCACGGTTAGTTGCCGAAAGATCACATCGGCACAATCGGTGAATACGTCCTGCAGCGTTTGAACGTTGCGATCCAATTCGAGGACGAGTTTCCCCGTCGGTATGGCGGCTTCTTTATTGGACATCCTGGATCTTCCCCCGTTAACCCGGCTCATAAGCGCTGTTTGAATTCCGCATCATCGACAACCAAAGTTTGCCACAGCAGGAATTTATTTATGCGCTGTTTCTTGGGGGAAAAAGGTAAAATGAAAAAAACAATAAAAAAGGCAATCTTCACGGTGACGCACCACCTGAAGATTGCCTTTGTTTTTTCTACAATTTAAGAATTCCGGTGGTGTGCAGCAACACCAGGAACACGAGAACCGGAGCGATATACCGGACCATGAACAACCACACCCGGAACCAGCCCGCTTTAAGCCCTGCGGCTTCCGCAGCGTTCTTCCAGAAATATCCCACAAACACGGTCGTTATGAGCCCGCCTACCGGCAGCAGAATATTCGATGTGATGAAATCAAGCCAGTCAAAGAAGCTTTTCCCGCCCATATCCGTTAGAGCCGGCGTGATTCCAAAGGAGAAGGCCGAAGGGAGTCCGACCAGCAGCACCAAGACGCTGATCAGTACTACCGACTTCACCCGTCCCCAGCCCCAACGATCCATGGCGAAGGACACCGGTACTTCAAGCAGCGATACCGCGGAAGTTAACGCCGCTATCGCCAACAGTACGAAGAACAGTCCGCCGAAGAATGCTCCGAGCGGCATCGCCGAGAATGCGGCGGGAAGCGCCATGAAGACGAGGGAGGGACCCGCGTCGGGCTGAATGCCGAAAGAAGCGGTTGTCGGGAATATGATAAGCCCCGCGATGAACGCATATATCAAGTCCCCGGCTCCGATCGCAAGCGTAGCCGCTCCAAGGGACTGACGCTTGTCCACGTAAGCTCCATAGGTAAGCAGAATACCCATCCCGAGCGACAGGGAGAAGAAGGCATGTCCCAGGGCTACCAATGCCGCATTCGGGCTTAATTTCGAGAAATCGGGCTGGAGAAAAAAGGATACGCCAGCTCCGGCTCCCGGCAAGGTAACGGCACGGATCATCAATACGATCAGAAGGATGATCATACCGGGAATCAGTACTTTGTTGAATTTTTCGATACCTCCGGAAATGCCTTTGCCGACAACCCATCCGGTGATCAGAATCGCCACTGCCTGCCAAACGATCGGCATGTAGCCTTGGGTAAACGCGCCGAATTGTCCGCTATAGTCGGAGTTGCTGTAAAGGGCACCGCTGAAAGATTGCACGGCATAATGAAGCGTCCAGCCGGCAACGATCACGTAAAAGGTCAGAATCAGGAAAGGCGCAATGACCTGCAGCAGACCGAGGCGACCGAATACTTTGGAGCCGCCGGCTTTTACGAAGGACGTAGCCGCACTGCCTCTTCCGGAACGTCCAATAGCCAGTTCGGCCAAAAGCAGAGGCAGGCCGATCAGGATCAAGCAGACGATGAACAGCAGAAAGAACGCGGCACCTCCGTTCTCACCCGTAATATAAGGAAATTTCCACATATTGCCCAAACCTACGGAACTTCCGATGGCGGCCAATATGAACCCAGATGAGGAAAAACGATCGTTTTTTCCCTCTACTGGGTTGTGTTGCGATGATGTCATAAAGCTTCCCCCAGTTTAAATTTTGTATCCTATTATTATATTGCATATTTCGACGGAAAGGGATATGAAATTATTGCAAAAAATAGAACGCATCGAATCGACCGATCCGATGCGTCATTTTTTATAAACCTGTACTTTATTCGACTAGCTGTTGATGAACTTCAAATATTGCAGCATCCGTTTTAGCATGACGGCACTCTCCGCGCGGGTTGCATACTTCCTTGGTGAAAAGCAAGCTGCTGAGGTACCTTGAAGGAGACCGGACTCCGTAAGCTTCGCCACGGGCTCGGCAGCCCAAGCGGAAATGGTGTTTGCATCGGAAAAGGCTCCCAGTGCCGCAGAATTCGGTTGCGGTGCCCTTGCATTGAAGCTCAGCGCACGGGCGACGACGACCGCCAACTCCTCGCGTGTGATCCACGCATCCGGCCTGAACATCCCGTCGTGATCCCCGGTAAAGAGGCCTCTTTCCAGGGCCGTGCGAACAGCTCCGGCATACCAGGCATCGGGGGAAATGTCGGCAAACGGGCTGCCTTTCTTTGCCACGGAATCCGTCAGACCCAGCGAGCGTACCAGCAGCGCAGCCAATTCGGCACGTGTCATATGGGCATCCGGAGAGAAGAAACCGTCGCTTCTGCCTTGTACGATCCATTTATTAGCCATCAGTTCAATCTCGTCTTTGGCCCAATGTCCTGCGATATCCTCAAAGGTGTGCTGGGACGAAATAACTGCAAACAGGCCATATTGCTGCGAATAAATCGTCGCTTCACTCGGATCATTGTGGAATACCGATGGAGTAAAATGCATCCCGCCCTGGCCGTCCACCCATACAACTGTAGACTTTACCGGATCCGCTGAAGCGGGGAGGGCGATCGTCTTATTCCAATACCTGTTCGCTTGTCCGTTTGGGATACTTTCTTCTGTCGGCTGCCCATTGATTTCAACCGAGAAAGCGACGGGACTTTCTATTAGCTTCGCTCCCCGCTGGGCAAGCACGGCACTTAGATTGCCTACTATAGTTGGTGCGGGTTGACGGACCCCGATGGTGACTACGCTGTCGGGATCTAACGCGGGCCTGCTCCCGTTTAGCCAATGTAATGGCAGTTGAAAGCCGGTACCGTTCACTTTGAACGTGATGGAATAACCGGATTCAATTGTATCCGCCCGTTTCAGCATATCCACCAAAAATTTCCCCGGCAGGTCAAGATATACGGCGGGCGTATCGTCGGCCTGATATTCCATAAGCACTTCATGATTCGCCGTGAAAACCCGAGCCAGTGCAGAGGCGTCCGGCTTTAGACGAATAGCGGTCTGTCCGTCGGTTGTAGTCTCCCGCGACGCGGCAACCCAGACCTTGGAATGGTTGATGGTTAACTGCGCTAATGACGAACGGGCGTTGCTCTCAGCGGCGGGTGCGGAACGACCCGAAGCAGCATTGGTCCCCGGCTCCGGAGGAGATGATGGGGAAGGCTCGTGCGGTTCCGGGTCAGGCTGTGGTTCAGGCTCGGGGGTCTTGTCGGCAGCAAGCACAATGATCCCCGTATCCAAAATTTGATTAGCCTGAACATCCAAACGCTGCACAAAAGGAGCAAACCCCGAAGCCTCTATGGTCAATGTCTGCGGTCCAACGGGAACCTCATCAAGTTTGAAGTCACCTTGAATATTTGTTAATACGCTGCCCCCGCCTATGGATACCGATGCCCCCGCCAGCGGGATCAGCTCTTTGTCATAGACAGAACTGCTCACGGTGCTGTACACGGCACCTGTTACGCTTCCCGTAGCGGGTTGGACCGTAATGGCGGCTTTTGCCGTCAAGCCGCTCGAAGCAGTGGCTGTAATAACGGTTTGCCCAGGTTTTACAGGCAGCACTTCGCCGTTCAGATTATTAACCTCGGCTACGGCCGGATCGGCGGACACCCATGTTACTTCTTTATTGGTGGCTGTCTCCGGCTCCAGGATCAGGTTAAGCTTGACCGGTTCATCACCAACCATGAGCGTGAGATCCGACGGTTCAACCCAAATGCCGTTGACCGGGATAAACTGTCGGATATGGTCCGCCTCAAGGATCAAGCGATGCCAGGCCTTAATGCGCTGTCGGGCATCTATTTCGTACAAGTCAACGGTTTGCCCCGGTTGCATACCGGGAATATCCGAACCGGGTACATAATATACGGCGTCCGGCGGTAACGTATCTTCGTACAACGGAGGTTCCGCGTCCGTCCGGTCCAGAACAAAGGCCAAGGTAGCGCCGGTTTGCAGCGGTGTTACCGTGATAGCCGTCGTACCGATCTCCGCACCAGGCTGCACCGAGACGTTTTCGAGCGGGGGAGCCATCGTTTTTAGATCAAGCTGAAATGAACGCACTACTGTTGCTCCGCCTTCATCGGTCGCTGTAATGATAACATCATAACTCGAGTTGCCGGAAAGAGCGGAAGTCGGCGTACCGTGGATCTCTCCCGAGGGGTTAAGATTCAGGCCATCGGGAAGGCCTGTGGCGCTCCAGGTCAAACCGGCGTGCGTTCCGTCGAAGCCAGCCAGCATCAATGAGTAAGGCTCGCCCTGCACCGCAAAAGGGATCTCCTCGGTTAGCACCCGAGGCCGCAAATACGGATAACCGTCGTTGACGTTGGCATGGATATTCCAGGTGTGTTCGAAATCCCAACCGATATAATTAACCCGCTGCTTCATCTCGGCGGTCGTCAACCCTGCGGCTTCGAGCGGACCAGAATTATAAGTGCTGTCCACGCCTACACTAACCATTGAAGTTTCTTTATCGAAGTAAGAACTGTATATGCCGGTTGTGTTCGTATAGCCTGCGATCGCGGACCTGCCTGTATACCAGCCCGGATTCTCCGGATGAATCCGTCCGCGGGAATACGTGTTCCTGACGGTATTTTCATTCCCCGGTGTGCCGGAAAAGTAGGCGCCTATTCCGGACGTGTATACATGAGAGTTACCAGCATCGGCCACGTTGCGGATCTGTCCTGTAAAAAAGGAGTCGAGGATGGAGGCGCCAAAAACGTAGCCGGAAATGCCTCCGCCATACATGTTAAAACCCCAGCTGGCGGTGACGGAAGCGGACGAAGAGGAACGCTCGATCCTTGCATGTCCCAATATCCCGGTGATCCCGCCGGTAGAGGTCACTTTATTTGGGTCGCGGGGTACAAGGCTGGTCACATTACCTTCCGTATACGCTCCCACGATACTGCCACCCGACAGGTAACCCGCCACTCCGCCTGTAATGGAGCCGCCGGTTATGTTCACCTTGAGACTAAGGTTGCGAATGCTGCCGTTGGCTTCCCCGAAGAAACCGACGTTAAGCCGGGTATCGCCCTCAATGTTCAGACCCGTAATCGTATGACCCTGCCCATCGAAGATTCCGCTGAATGGAGCAAAGTCATTGCCGCCGAACGGAACCCAGGTCACTCCGGTTAGGTCGATGTCGTTGACCAGGCGGATTTGCTTGTCCAGATATTGCTCTTGATTCCGGTTAATGTAGGCCAGCTGCTCCGGTGCGGACAGCAGCACCCAGCCGTTCTCCATCGGCGGTACAGCCCCTTGAGGGTCCGCATGGGAACCGGCAAGAGCAGGTATGCCGTATAGCCCTATCTGCCCTATGAGGATGAGGCCGGCAAGCAGGATTGCCATCGTTGATTTGCGTCTCTTCATTTAACACTCCCCTTTTATGTAAACCGTAACTGAAAAAAATTATAGTATGTTTAAGCAAACTAAATGTTCCGTCTTTGTTTCAAATTTGATGGAAAAAGAGGCGGTGAAGAGTTCGCAAAGGGAGGGGGAGGGACTAGTGCCCCTTCAGACATCGTAGTAGGAGAAAAATTATATTGAACCATTCGGAGATCAAAGGCCTGGCGCATTTTCCGACTCTTCTAACTCCTAAAAAGATGCAAATCTGCAGGCATTTCTTACTAGAGCTTGCATATCTGGCGCCGTCATCGAAACAGTCGAATCGCAGGCATAGCGGCGGCCATCGGTCAAGATCGGATGCACTTAGAAAAGGTAGGGGAGATCAAATAAAGAGATAGGGGAGTGGAAAATAAAAAAACCTGATGGTTTATCAGGTTTGTGGATTGCATATAAGAAAACTCGATGTTATAATCAGAACGCAAGTTTTTTATGTCTTATTGTCATAAGTATCGCATCTTACATCTTTATAGTATCATGGCGGCAAACTTGTGTCAACTGTTTTTTTCTCAAATCGATGGTTAGGAGAGATGTTCAATGAGTTCTCTTGTTCTAGGCTTTCAGGAAATGGATAAGACACAGCATTCGCTCGTCGGAGGAAAAGGGTTGAATTTGGGGGAACTATCCAACATCCAAGGAATATGCGTTCCGGAAGGATTTTGTGTCACAACCGCGGGATATCGACAAGCCATCGAACATAATGAAATGTATCATGCGTTATTGAATCGACTAGCCACGCTAAAAGAAGAAGATCGAGAGCAAATTGGTGAAATCAGCAGGAAGATCAGGGAAACGCTGATGGAAGCGGAAATCCCATCCGATGTTGTTAAAGGAGTTACGCTATATCTCTCCCGCCTGGGTGAGGAACATGCTTATGCCGTCCGTTCCAGCGCGACCGCCGAAGATTTGCCGCACGCCTCTTTTGCCGGTCAACAAGACAGCTATTTAAACATTATCGGCAAAGAAGCCATTTTACAGCATATCCGCCAATGTTGGGCTTCCCTATTTACGGATCGTGCGGTGATCTACCGAATGCAAAACGGATTTGACCACCGTCAAGTTTATTTAGCCGTCGTCATTCAAAAGATGGTTTTTCCGCAGGCGTCGGGGATTTTATTTACCGCCGATCCCATGACCGGAAACCGAAAGGTGCTATCCATCGATGCCGGTTTCGGACTTGGAGAAGCGTTGGTCTCGGGCTTGGTCTCCGCCGATGGTTATAAAGTACGGGATGAGCAAATCGTCGAGAAGAGAATAGCCGTTAAAAAAATGGCAATCTATGGACGAAAAGAAGGCGGCACGGAGACCCGGCAGATCGATCCCGGCCGGCAAAAGACGCAAAGCCTTACGGACGAGCAAATTTTACAGCTGGCACGTATCGGAAGACAGATTGAAGCCTATTTCGGCCAGCCGCAAGATATCGAATGGTGTATGGCCCAAGATACTTTTTACATGGTCCAGAGTCGGCCGATCACGACTTTATACCCGATTCCTGAAGCGAAGGATCAAGAGAATCACGTCTATCTATCCGTTGCTCATCAACAAATGATGACCGATCCCATTAGACCCTTGGGATTGTCTTTTTACCTGTTAATTACACCCGCACCCATGCGTAAAGCCGGCGGGAGGTTGTTCGTCGACGTTGCGCCTATGCTGGCCTCACCTGCCGGTAGAGAAACTTTAGTCAATAACCTCGGCCAATCCGATCCGCTCATAAAAGGCGCACTCATGACGATCATCGAGCGAGATTTTATAAAATTGGTACCGACTGATCAAACCGCACCGGTCCCGGGCCGAAGGAATGCGGATTTGCCTGCGAAATTCGAGAACGACCCGACGATCGTTTCCGATTTGATGAAGCGGAGTCAAGCCTCGATCGAAGAGTTAAAACAAACCATCCAAGCGAAATCGGGATCGGATTTGTTTGATTTTATCCTGGAAGATATCCAGCAGCAATTAAAGAAGATTTTGTTCGATCCGCAAAGTACGGCCGTATTTATGACTGCGATGGAGGCTTCAGCATGGATCAATGAGCACATGTACAAATGGTTGGGCGAAAAAAACGCAGCGGACACGCTTTCTCAATCCGTACCGAACAATATTACTTCGGAAATGGGATTGGCGTTATTGGATGTGGCGGACGTGATTCGCCCGTATCCGGAAGTCATTGCTTATTTGGAACAGGCAACAGAGGATGACTTTTTGGATGAACTGGTTAAGTTTAAAGGCGGACGGGAAACCCGTGACGCCATCTATGGTTTTCTCGACAAATACGGGATGCGGTGTACCGGTGAGATCGATATTACAAGAACTCGCTGGAGCGAAAAACCGATCACGCTTGTCCCGATGATTCTTGGCAACATCAAAAACTTTGAGCCCAACGCCGGTAGTCGAAAATTCGAGCAAGGTCGCAAGGAAGCTTTGGCCAAAGAACAAGAGCTCTTGGAGCGATTGAAGGCATTGCCGGATGGCGAACAAAAGGCGAAAGAAACCAAACGAAGGATCGATCTCATTCGGAATTTCATCGGGTATAGGGAGTATCCCAAGTACGGGTATATTAGCCGCTACTTCGTTTATAAGCAGGCATTGCTGAAAGAAGCCGAGCGACTCGCGCAAGTCGGCGTGATTCGTGAGAAAGAAGATATCTACTATCTGACTTTTGAGGAGCTTCATGAAGTCGTACGCACCCAACAATTGGATGACCGGATCATTAGCAAGCGAAAAGACGAGTACAAATTATATGAAAAATTAACTCCGCCGCGCGTTATTACTTCGGATGGCGAAATCATTACAGGCGAGTACAATCGGGAGCATCTCCCCAGCGATGCCATTCCGGGTCTGGCTGTTTCTTCCGGAGTCATAGAAGGACGAGCGCGCGTCATCTTAAACATGGAAGACGCCAAGCTGGAAGCTGGGGACATATTAGTCACCTCCTTTACGGATCCTAGCTGGACGCCCTTGTTTGTATCCATAAAAGGCCTGGTCACCGAAGTTGGCGGGCTGATGACTCATGGCGCCGTCATCGCACGTGAGTATGGCCTGCCGGCCGTTGTCGGAGTGGAGAATGCGACCAAACTGATCCAAGACGGGCAACGAATTCGCGTGAATGGAACGGAAGGGTATATCGAAATATTGTAAACAACAAGGCAGCCGGATCATACGTAATGATTGCCTGATCCTCCAGGAAAGGATAAAGTTAAGAAAGTTAACCTTAAAGTTAACCTTATGAAAAAAAGGGAGGTGAGCCTTCAAAGCTCTGGAAAAATCACATGTTAGGAGCACATAAAGCGTGGAAAACAGGAAAAGCAAGTTCAATAAAATATACGCCATGCAGTTAGCAACCATTTTTATCGGATTTGTCATTTTCGGATTCTCGGAAAATATTAAAGGACCGGCCATCCCGCGCATTCAATTTGATTTTATGCTTAGTGAAGCGCAACTGGGTACTTTGTTATCCCTGAACGCCTTGGGTTACTTGTTAGCTTGTTCTTTTACCGCTTATTTGACCAAAATATGGGGGATCAAGTGGGTCACTGTTACCGCGTTCGTCTCGATGGCGGTTTCCGGTATCCTCATTTTCTTCTCCCATTATTACCCGATGTTCTCGGCTTCGTATTTCCTGATGTATATCGGCAACGGGATGCTGGAAATCGGTTTGGCTATCCTGAGCGCGCGGATTTTCGTGAGAAACACGGGAATGATGATGAATATGACGCATGGGTTCTATGGCTTAAGTTCAACGGTTGCTCCGCTGCTTGCAACCGGCTTGATGCAGGTGACGATCGGCGGCCATACGCTGGATTGGCGCGGGATGTACATGGTGGTGCTGCTCCTGTCCGTTATCCCGGTTGTAATTGCTTTGTTCAGTACGTTCCCGGGAGACGATATCCCGCACGAAGATCGTATCCCGTTCAAGGAACTGCTGAAAGATCGCGTAATTTGGTTGATGGTGCTGGTGCTTACGTTCGGGGTGGTATCCGAATTGGCCGTCGGCGGTTGGCTCGTCAATTTTCTGGAAAAAGCTTATGGATGGAATACCGTTAATGCTTCCGGGATGTTATCCGTTTTTTTCCTATGTTTTGCCCTGGCCCGGCTATTCCTTGGCCCGCTTACAGATCGAATAGGCTTTGTAGTATCCCTCATTATCTTTTCAGGGGCCTCGGCACTATGTACGTTTATTGCAATATTCGGCGGTGAGAGCGTCGCGTTTCTGTTTGCGGCTTCCGGTATAGGTATTGCGATGATTTATCCCACAGTGATGGCTTTCATTGCGAAGAGATATCCGAAGGGCAGCGATGCGGCGATTACGCTCACGGTAACATTGATGGGATTAGGCAGTGTCATAGGCAATTACCTCATAGGAGGAATCACCGAGCTCGTCAAACGTATGGCGGGGGAGGATTCGTCCACAAGTCTGCTTCGCGGACTTCAAGCCGGGTACGGCTTCATTGGATTATGTGCGGCATTATGCACAATAACCGGACTTATTTTATATGTGCATTTGTATAAGCGAAAAGAGGTCATCTAAACACGAATTCAACGGTCGAAAAAATATAAATTTTTAATTTTAATAGATTTACATATTTTGTAACCTGTGATATGTTAACTTTGAAAGCGCATCCATGATTTGAACAATTGAGCGATTATTTATCATCTTTTACATGGAAAGGAAAGATGGAAATGAACAATTGGCTCAAAAAGACAGGCGCATTCATGTTGGCATTTGCACTTCTGTTTGGATGGATGACAGCGACCGTTAATGCAGACACCGCACTTTTTACGATTGAAGGCGAAGACGCACAGCTTACTTCCGATCTTCAAGTGGCGACCGAGATATACGGACAACCCAAGCCCGGTTTCTCCGGGAGCGGATTTGTCTGGATGCAGAATTCCGGCACAATCACTTTTACTGTGACCGTTCCGGAAACCGGTTTGTATGAGATCTCCACCCGGTATATGCAAGAGCTCAGTCCGGACGGCAGGCTGCAATATTTAGCCATAAACGGGGTCACCAAGGGGTCGTATATGCTGCCCTACACGACCGAGTGGTCGAATTTCGATTTTGGCTTTCATAAACTGAAGGAAGGAAGCAACACGATTCAATTGAAAGCCGGTTGGGGATTCGCTTATTTTGATACCTTCACGGTGGATGTTGCGGATCTGGATCCCCTGGATGTGCAGCCCGTTCTCAGCGATCCTGAAGCCACGCCGGAAACTCAGCTTTTGATGAATTACTTAACGGAGGTCTACGGCAACCATATTATTTCCGGCCAGCAGGAGATTTATGGAGGCGGAAATGACGGCAATTCCGAGCTGGAGTTTGAATGGATCTACAACTTAACCGGCAAGTACCCGGCTATTCGCGGCTTCGACCTTATGAACTATAATCCGCTCTACGGCTGGGAGGACGGCACAACCGACCGGATGATCGATTGGGTGAATAACCGGGGCGGGATCGCGACGGCCTCCTGGCATATCAATGTGCCCCGAGATTTTACTTCCTATCAGCTCGGGGAGTTTGTGGATTGGAAGAACGCCACCTACAAGCCGACGGAAACAAATTTTAATACGGCCAATGCGGTGGTTCCCGGTACGAAAGAATATCAATACGTCATGATGACCATTGAGGATTTGGCGGAACAGCTGCTGATTCTCCAGGAAAACCATGTGCCGGTGATTTTCCGTCCCTATCATGAGGCAGAGGGCAACGGCGGATTGAATGGGGAAGGCGCCTGGTTCTGGTGGGCTTCGGCCGGCGCGGAAGTATACAAGCAGCTGTGGCACCAACTTTACACCGAACTTACGGAGACGTACGGGCTGCACAATTTGATCTGGACCTACAACAGCTACGTGTACAGTACTTCCCCCGCCTGGTATCCCGGCAACGATCAGGTGGATATTGTCGGCTATGATAAATACAACACCATCTACAACCGTTATGACGGTCTGTCCGGCGTACCCAATGAGGATGCCATCAGTTCGATTTTCTATCAGCTTGTGAATTTAACCGACGGCACGAAAATGGTGGCGATGACAGAGAACGATACGGTGCCAAGCGTGCAGAATCTGACCGAGGAAAAAGCGGGGTGGCTCTATTTCTGTCCTTGGTATGGCGAGCATCTTATGAGTTCCGCCTTTAATTATCCGGCCACTCTGACGACGCTTTACCAAAGCGATTATGTCATCACGTTGGATGAACTGCCCGATTTAACGGGTGGGAATCCGACACAAAACGCGTCCATCACCCCTACAACCGTCGAATTTGACAAATTCACGCCGGGCCAAAGCGATAAGGCCATAACCATAAATGCTAACGGGAACGCCTTAACCGGTCTTCGAGCGGGTACCACACCATTGACCGAGATACAGGACTATACGGTAAGCGGCAATACGCTGCTGTTGAAAAAAGAATTTCTGGCCGGGCTTCCGCTCGGTCAGAATACGATAACCTTTCAATTCAGCGGTGGTAATGACGCGGTTCTTACAGTCCATGTAAAGGACAGCGGTGTGTCCGTACCGGCGGGAAACTTGACGATCCAAGCCTTCAACGGCATAACGAGCGAATCCACCAACGGAATTTCACCCAAATTCAAAGTGATCAACACCGGTGATTCGGCAATTCGGTTAAGCGATGTAAAACTCCGGTACTACTATACGGTAGACGGTGAAAATTCACAGAGTTTCTGGTGCGACTGGGCCAGTATAGGGAATGCGAATGTAACCGGGCATTTCGTTAAACTGGCGACTCCGGTTGCCGGAGCCGATTATGCTTTGGAGATTGGCTTTGCGAGCTCGGCGGGAACGCTTGATCCCGGCCAAAGCGCAGAAATTCAAACCCGGTTCTCCAAAGCCGACTGGTCCAATTACAACCAGACTGACGATTACTCGTTTAAGGCCTCGGGCAGCCAGTTCGAAAATCATGCGCAGGTTACCGGGTACTTGAACAGTCAGCTCGTATGGGGGATAGAACCTTAAAGAGGATGTACGGGTTGGGGCGGGAGTTAAAATCCCGCTCCAACTTTTTTTGAGTTAGGGAAGGTAAGAGGGTATGATTAAAATTAGTCTTTTATCTATGGAAAGTGCGGTGATAGGCTCATGAAAAACTTGACGGCGGAAGAAAAACGGCAGTCCATTGAAGCGTTTCATTCGATTATTCGCAAATCGGAAAAGGCACTGGCTCATTTGAAAGCAAATGCGCCCCAGACGAAGCTGCTTGAGAAGCGACTAAATGCAGCTCGGATTGGCCTTAATACACTCCTTGCACAATGGGAAGGCCAGGAATTTGACGTCGACAGAACCGATTTAATTGAAGCCAAAAAGGTGCTAGAGGACCTGCTGACGGCCCTTCCTTCCTATTTGGAGAAGGCGAAAGAGGGAAGTGGGCAGCGGACCTACATTTCAAGAAGGATAGAGGCGTTTCATGCAGCGATTTTCTATTTGAACGATTGGATTGAAAATGTTGAGCAAGCGTGATCGGCAAACCCGGCAACACGTATAATCATGAATCTTATGGCGACAAATCATCGTGTAATCTGCGCAGGCGGTACGCGTTCATGGCGAATTCCCGCAGTTCCTCAAGGATGGTATAATTGGCCCATGCGCCTGCGAGTGCGCCGATCCCGGGCATCATCTGCAGCATTTTCCGGAAGTCGATGGCGTCGCGATACTCGATCTGAAACGTTTCCCAGTCCATATTCCGGGAGTATTCGGCGTCGGAGCGCCATTGTTCTTTTTCAATATGCCAATTTTTGATGGAGGAGAGCAGCCGGGCGCGATTTTCCGGGCCTGAAAACGTCATTTGGAATACCTTGAGAATGAAAACCCGCTCGGAAAATTGTTTGGTATCATAACCATAAACATGCGCCAGCTCGAACAAAAACTTCATCTTGATCGCAATTAACGCCGGAAAGTCCACCAATCCGAGCACAAAGCCGCCAGCTCCGGTTCCTGCGCCTTCGGCAACCGCGATTTTTTGATACAAGGTGAACAATTCTTTCGCTTCTTGATCGGAAGACTCCAGTTCCGGATTACTTTTTACCGAACGGCTAGGCGTATATTCCGCACCAAACAAGGCTGTCCGCACGATCGAACGTATGGTGGTAGTCATCACGCTCTGTACCTTTGGAGGGATCAACTGGTTTATTCGATTACCGATGGTCTTCGAGGTTTTTTCCAGCCATCCCGGCGATTTGAACATTTTTTCTTCCCAGTCTGCGATTTCCCTCCGTATTTTAAGTTCGTAATTCATAATCAATCGCTCCTCAAACAAGACTCTATATTACGAAACATACCATAATTCTTTCCATAGCACCCAAGTACGGCAAGCCGAGGCTGTCAACCCAAACAGTATGGTCAGCGGCTGCTTCACAAGGAAGCAGCCTTTTTTCGTTTCGATCGCCTACCGTTTTCTTGCTTTGATTACAAAAGTTACGGGCAGCATCTTTGCTTTTTTTGCAAATTCGCTGTTAACGTCCCGCAATTCCATCAACTCTTCATCCGATTGCTCAACCATCTGCTCAATGACGAATCCCGCTTTTGAGAGCGCATTCACATAGGTTGATAGTTTGCGGTCCGATAAGGATAGCGTGCCTTCGTCCAGGGTTACCGCATACCAAGATTCGTCGAAATAACATTTTTTAAAAACAAGCATGTCGTCTTCCGCAACAACACATTTGTGTATGGGGTGAGACCAACTGAAAATAAATACGCCGTCTTTTTTTAGGTAAGAAGCGATTCGGCGGAATGTACCCTCAAGGTCGGTGGTCCAGCCTATGGCATAAACCGAATAAACATAGTCAAAATAATCCGTGGGTATGCCGCATTCTTCTTCCATGGGAGAGCATATAAAATTTGCCGAAAGGCCGCATGCCGTCAAATGTTGCTTTGCCTTTTCGATTTGTTTGTCCGATATATCCAGAGCCCATAATTCAGATGCATTGCGCTCTCCGTGATATTGCAAAGAATGACCGGTCCCGCAGCCGATCTCCAACATTTTTGATCCTGAAACATCGCCAAAAAGTTGGCATTGTTCTTCCGAGACAAAAGCTCCATAAAGAGGGAGCGCGGTTGCTCCTAAAATTTCATTTCCTTTGGTGTCCCAAAAGTGGATATTCGTTTGATGAATGGAGTCTTTATCCAGGCTGACCGTGACAGCGTTTCCAACCTCTCCTGCACCTATTACGTTTGTTCTATGAACAGCATGCTTGTCCATATTGTGCCCTCCCCCAAAAATATAGCTTGAGCCTGACTGCATTAATCGAACACCTGTGCGATTAGCTCCCCAAAAATATACCATTTTTTGATACAAAAAATCTATCTAATATCCATTTATCAGGCAGTTATTTATCGAATGGGGGGGGAGAGGCGAGCTATTTGGAAATGATTTGGGGAGAGCACGAATCCCTTTTAGGACTCGGTAATATCGTAACGGGCACGCCCCGTCTCAACCGTAATGGTCTGGCCGTCTATCCGAGCCTGCATTATATTTTCTACCGGGATCAGAAATGCGTTTCCAGGCAGGTTAAGCTCTGTGCCACCCGGCTGGATTACCCGGCCTTCTCCTTGCAAAATCAGCACCGGCCCGCCCGTGTAGTCGTCTAAGGCATGGCTACGATCATCGCGTATGTCCGTATGCTCCAGCTTCAGTCGGACCTCGTCGGTATCTCCTTGTTCCGCTTTGCGGATATGCAGGCTTCTCCCCATATGCTCGTCGAGCCAGTCCATAACGGGTCGCAGGCATTCATTCATCAGTCTCCACTTCCTTTCGCTTACTGTGCGCATTTGGCGAGACGGTGCAGGAGCCTTGAAAACCATCATTCGCTTTCAGCTCATCGAGGTGTTCCCGCATCTTCTCATCACTAGGCAATTCAGCCGTCAGCTTAACTGCGGGCGAGTGAAACTCCACTTGTCCGCGTTTTTCAGTGTTGCTCATTTTTCAACATTCCTTTCCGATCCTAATTGGGCCAAAGCCGAATGCATGTAGTATGACCGCCTCTCTATGGAATTATCCTGTGTTAAAAATTGAACGATCGGTCGTTAAATTATTGACAACTCTTGAAGATACACCGTATACTTGACCTTAATTCATTGGAAAGGGTCTGAGGGTGATCAAGAAGAGAGAGATTACATCCAGCCATATCGTCCAAGCAGCATTCGAGTTGTTTGCAGAGCATGGAATAGAAAAGACGAGTTTAGGCATGATTTCGAAAAAAGTGGGAATCACGAAATCCTCGATTTACTATCATTTTGCTACCAAAGAAGAGTTGATTCATCGTACATTTGAGTACATTTTTAAAGGTCATTATTTTGCCGCTTACTTTGACATGGATTCCGTTAATAAAGACAACTTTGTAGAGACTTTAGTTAGAGGCGGTCTGAACATGCTGCCAAGCGATGACGAAGATCATCGTTCAAAACTAAGAGTATTAAGCGAGTTTACCATGCTCGCCGAACGAGACGACCAATTTAAAGCGCCTTTATTGAAAGTTCAACAAGATTTTCTAGACGGTTTTATCCATCTCTTATCGAAAGGTGTGGAATTTGGGCTGATTGCCCCTTCAAATATCGAAGTTAGTTCCAAAATTCTTGCTCTGCTTATCGATAATTTGTCCAGATGTAAGATGATGAACATGGAGATGGAATACCGGATCATTTGGGAAGAGCTCATTGATAGAATGATTCGCCGAGAAATTCAATAGAGAGCCTGCGAGGAGGAGTGATACTCTTGAAGCATATTATTATTACAGGAACGTCCCGGGGAATCGGTGAATCTTTGGCTGAACAATTAATCGATAAGAATCATCATCTGATCTGCATATCTAGAACTACGAACCAACGGATTATCGATCAGGCAAAGAAAATGGACTGCAGCCTTGACTATTGCAATTATGACTTAACAAATATTGGAGAAATCGATCAGCTTCTCGAAGACGTCTTTAATCGAATTGCTCTGTACTCCAACCATGAAGCCATCTATCTGATCAATAACGCCGCCATGTTGGGTCCTGTGAGCCCCATTGAGCGGATCGCATCCGAGAAAATAACAGAGAACATCCACTTAAATTTGTTAGCACCGATGATCATAACCTCAAACTATTTAAAACTTACCAAGAATATGAATGTGGACAAGAGGATCTTAAATATATCCTCAGCATCCGCAAAATATTTATTGCCGTCACAAAGCTGTTACAGCACTGCAAAAGCTGGGTTGGACTCTTTTACGAAGAGTGTGGACATTGAACAAAAGCTTGCTACATATCCTGCAAAAATAACCGCGGTATATCCAGGCATGATCGATACGAATTTACAATCGGAAATACGATCGGTTAGCAATGACCTTTTCCCCTATGTTAGTGAATTCATTCGAATATCTGAGGAAGGGAAATTACAAACGCCTGAATACACTGCGCAAAGATTAATCGAGATTCTATTTGGTGAAGATTTTGGAAAAACGGTTGTTTTGGAATCCATCGATTCGTAAAAGGCAACGGCGTAAACGACGGAGTGCAGGGGAGTCAGTCACTTTTCCAGACGGGATGTTGCTTATTGTATCGTCTGATCATGACCCACTTCCCTGCTAACCTGAGACACAGTTCTCCAACCAGAATTCCTCCCGCAATATCCACCACTACGTGCTGTTTCATATGGCTTTTGAAGGTGAACCACGTTCGATAATTAATGAATTCGGGACAAGACCGTGAAGTCATGATCCGGAGTTGCATAGGGGTACTTCCAATGTAAACACAAAAACATCATCGGCATGATGAAGGGTTAGACTGCCTTGATGCAGCTCCGCGATATTCCTGGCTATAGAAAGACCGAGTCCCGAGCCAGCTTGAATGCCTTCACTACTCCTTGAAAAATCGACCTTATAAAAGCGATCAAACAATTTGTTTACTTGACTCTTTGTGAGTGGAGTTCCCCTATTCTGGACTTCTATAGTGATATGTGTAGGAAGCTTTTTCAATCGGACGTAGATCGTTCCGGGCTTAAATGAGTATTTCAAGGCGTTCATCAAAAGGTTGTCGATCGCTCTGGCGATTTTATCGCTGTCCACATAAGCCATAGTGGGGGAGGGGCCTATCTCTTTCACCATACGGATTCCATTCTCTTGTGCCAGCGGCTCGAATTCGAACAACATTTGCTCCAAAAGTTGGAACAGATCAATATCTTTCCGATTTAACTGAGTATCGCCGACCGACGTTAGCCGGGTATATTCGAACAAATCATCCAGGAGCTTTCTCAGATGAACGGCCTTGTTGTATGTGTTCTGAACAAAGCGTGAATACTCCTCCTTGTCTCGGAATGATTCGGTTTTAAGAAGTTGGATATACCCAATGATACTGGTGAGCGGAGTGCGCAAGTCATGTGAGAGACCGGTGATCCATTCCATTCTGGATTGTTCGATTTTACGTTCTTTCGCGATTTGTTCCTCCAAACGCTCCGCCATTCTGTTGATATTCATAGCAACATTGCCAAGTTCGTCATGACGATCGACAGCTACACGAAAACCCAAATTCCCTTCAGCGATCTTTTCGAGCCCATGCTCAAGTTTAATCAAATCTTTGACGATTCGGCGAGTCAATAACAGGAAAATCATGATAAAAGCAATTACAAACAAAGGAAAGTTCAGATAGGGGAAGAAATGAAGATACCATTCAGAGCCCAAAGCGTTGCCAATTTTAACGGAAAGCATAATGAAAACATCGCTTATACATATTGAAATCGCCAGGCTGATGATCATTCTAAGCAGAATATCCATTTGGATACGCTTTTTACGTTTTGGCTTTTGAACATGTTCAGTCAATTTTAAACCAACCCTCCATACTGTAATGCTATATTATTCATTGCTTTCCTTTTTACGACACACATAGACAAAAGCGGGAGGAATATTGAGGGGGACAAATTCAATTTTCTCTATGATAAAGTTCTCGGAAAGCTGCTTCTTCATTTGCAGCGAATATTGAAATGCAATGAACAATCCCCCGGGTTTAAGCGCTTGATAAATTTGCTCCATTAAAGTATTTCTTAATGTGCGCTCAAAATTGAAAAAAGGCAAACCGCTAAAAATGCAGTCCAGGTGTTCCACACCGCCGGCCTTTATCGAATTGACTAATGCGGCCGCATTCGGGTGAGAAGTGAAAGCAGGGTACTCTTTCGTTAAATTGTCTCTCATTGTTTGATCCATTTCAAATAAGAACACCTTGGTCTTCCCGTTAGCCTTTTGATGAATGTATCGTGTGATGGCTCCGGTCCCTGAACCGAGCTCCGCTACAGCAGTCACTCCATTCCAAGCTACTTGCTTAACCATTGCATTGGCCAGGAAGCGAGAACTTGGGATAATGCTCCCCACATTTTTGGGATTTTTCACAAAGCTCCTTAAAAACAACAGATTATTATTCGATTTCATTTATTATTCCTCCATCTAATATCAATTGACCTGGTTCTATCGAAATACGTTCCATGGCAGAGACTTCAAAAACTCGATGAATGAAGCATCGATAGAACGGGATTTCCAAAGAAAGTTCCTAATGTAAAAAAAGCTAACGTCCATAGCAAAGCGCTTGAATACGTCATCAAAGTAAATTTCTTGTAATGCATACCGCTCATTCCAATCAGTAGAGGCATCACGTAACGCACGATCGGGATAAACATCCCGATACACATGGCTATATCGCCTCTTTTTCTTAAAATGGATTCGGCTTTAAGGTAGTGTTTATTGGTTAATAGTTTTTTCTTAAGTCTGTGACCAAATAGCTTTCCCGCAAAATAAGAAACGGTGATGGCCGTTAGCAAACCAGCCAGAATACAAATGTAGGCGGCCCAGTGATTAATCACACCAGAGGACCCTAGAACGGCTACGGTAAGAATGGTGACTTCATTGGGAATAGGAATTCCAAATGGCCCTAAGGAAAAAGCAAGAAAAAAGAATAGGTAACCATATCGGTGGACTAGGTCCAACACGGAATTATCAATCATTAATGCTCAGCTCCTCATCTCGATAGAGGTAGCATATCGAGAAAAAATAAGGAATTGGTGAGAGTATTTCTAAAGAAAACCTAAAGAAAATCTGAATTTAAATATTCCTTTACGGGAATATTCTTCATATGGTATACTCTGGGCATAAGCTAAGCAATTATTCATTGGGAGGGAAGAGAAGAATGAATCAGGAAGTTACAGACTACCTTGGAAATCTGCCGAAATGGCAAGGGGAGATTAGTTCAACCCTGCGGAATATGGTTCATGAGACCATTTCAGAAGTAGAAGAACGTATTCAGTACAAGAAACCTCACTTTTTGAAGAATGGACACTATGCAGCGGTGATCTCACCTGCAAAGGACGCCATTGCGTTCATGATCATGAACGCAGACGGCATTGATTTTCCTAAAGGATTCGAAGGGCCAGCTGAACGAAAGTGGATCAAATTTCGGGAAGGCGACACTCCGGATCTCGGCCTGCTATCAAATCTTCTTAAACAAGCCTCCAGTACATTGTAACAGGAAGTCGGGTGGGACAATGGATACGACAACTTTGAACGCGCTTGCTGAACCCAACCGATTGCAGATCGTCGAACTGTTGCGCGAAGGCCCGCTTTCGGTCGGGGAAATTGCGGTACGGTTGGATCTTCGGCAACCCCAAGCCTCCAAACATCTAAAGGTGTTGAACGAAGCCGACCTTGTTGAAGCACGGGTGGACGCCAACCGGCGAATCTACCGTTTGCGTCCTGAGCCATTCATGGAAATGGATACCTGGCTCGAGTCGTTTCGAAGCATGTGGGAAGACCGGTTTGACCGTTTATCCGATTATCTTAATCAATTAAAAAAATCAGATAATCCCTAAATCCAAGGAGGAGATTTAATGAATAACAAACCAGGAATTGTATTGAAGCGTGAGTTTGACGCACCTCGAGAACAGGTATTTGAGGTTTGGACCAATCCGGCACACTTTGGCAACTGGTGGGGACCAAAGGGGTTTACGCTTGAAGTGGCTAAGATGGACGTTCGTCCAGGCGGGATGTTTCTTGGCTGCCAGAAGTCGCCAGATGGACAGCACGCGATGTGGGGCAAATTCGTTTACCAGGAAGTACTGGCACCGGAGAAGCTGGTCTGGGTACAGTCTTTTTCCGATGAAGAAGGTAACACCGTCCGTGCCCCGTTCAATCCGAATTGGCCGCTTGAGATTCTGAATATTCTAACACTAGAAGAGAATGGGGGGAAAACAGTACTCACATTGCAGGGTGGACCGATCAATGCCTCTGCGGAGGAACAGGAGGCCTTTGACTCAATGGCACCCATGGTTGCACAAGGATTCGAGGGCACCTTCGAACAGCTTGCCCATTATCTGGCCAACCAACAGTAAAGTTTTATGGAAGACGGAAGCCTCGGGGGAAATCTACTCCGAGGCTTGTTTTATTAGTGGCTTTAGCCAGTTGAGCTCGCGAAGCGTGGAAACAAAAAAACACTATATAGGTTGAACTGGCCTATCACATCCTTGCCCAACGCCAATTCTTAGTTCGGAACTATATAGTTCTTGACTATGACGTTAGGTCATAGTGCATAATTCTCACCATAAACGACTAGGAGTGAGAGATATGAACATAAAAGCACTGCGTTCGGACCAAATTTATAAAAAAGTGGCCCAGGCTTCGCCCGAGGAAAAGCTTGAGCTGTTCAGAAACGAAATGATGGCTCCCTTTATGAAACAATGGCAAATTCAACAGATCCCTTTTAGAGCGGGAGAGGCAAACGGTTTTGATGTGATTACGATGAATAATATGATGCATCGATCCCCTGATCAGATTACCCGGCAGCTCTTACCTGAGATCGAGTTAATTTCATCAGATTCGTTCTGGTCAGAGTGTGAGCTTGCCGTAAAGAAAAGCCTCGGCTTATTTATAGAACATGAAGTAAACCTTCCTGAGACTGAATATTTGTTTACCATTAGGTTGGGTGATCCCGAAAACCGTGCCTTGACCATAAACGAAGGATATAGCGGCTTTGGGGGCATTCCCGGCTTTATCTGGGGGACAATCTTGCCGAATGAGTACACGATTCCTCGAATGAAGGCTGCGCTCGCGCACGAATGCAACCATAATGTGCGGTATCAATTTATACAGTGGGATCATACCGTTAATTTGGGCGAGCTTATTGTAAGTGAGGGGTTGGCCGAAAATTATGCTACGCTCCTATTTGGAGAAGATTTCCTCGGCCCTTGGGTAACGAAAACTAACGCGGAAACACTTAACGAACGCATTAAGCCTGTGCTTCGGGAGAAGCTGCAATTAACCGGGCTTGATCAATTTGCGCCGTATCTTTACGGTGACGAGATCGCAAGGCTCCAAAACTTTAAACCGGTCAATATGCCTTATAGCGCCGGTTACGCATGCGGATATCATTTGATCCAATATTATTTAAGAAAAACAGGAACGTCGATCTTTGAGGCCACAATCACGCCGGCTGCTCAAATACTGGACGAGGTGAAGGAATTTTGGGATGAAGAAACCATTGTTAGCCGTTAAAGATATTGTTCAAATTACTGGCATTACAGCTCGGACCCTGCATTATTACGATCGGATTCATTTATTTAAACCGACACACCTGACGGAAAAAGGGTACCGACTATATGATCGAAGCAGTCTGGGAAAGCTCCAGACGATTTTGCTATTCAAGGAATTGGATTTTTCCTTGAAAGAAATTGCGGACATTTTAAAGCTGACCAAACAAGAACAGAAACAAATATTAAAGAAGAAGAGACAAGCCTTATTATCGAAAAAACAAAGACTGGAAACCATCATGATAGCTCTCGACGAATACGTTGCGGGGAAGGACATTAGTCAGTTACAAATCTTCAACCATTCTTCCGTTTTGCCCTTGAAAGAACAATACGCAAATGAAGCAAAATTCATATATGGTGAAACAGAATCGTATAAAGAGTTTAATGAAACGTTGGGAAAAATATCTCCAGAGGATCAAGAGGAACGTTTTCAATCCATGGAGGAACTATTCAGCCAAATAGCGGCTTGTATCGACCGGGATCCAGCCTCCGATGAAGTGCAGCGACTGATCGGGGAGTGGAAAGAAAATCTAAGTCAATTCATGACCTGTGATGCGGAGTTGCTGGCTTGCATTGCCCATACCTACAAATTCGATGCACGATTTAGAAACTATTTTAATCAGTATGGCAGTGAGGATTTAGCGGATTTTCTTTACAGTGCGATCATGTATCATATCAATCGGTAAAATTAATTATAAACCTCCCATAAGAAGCTAAGTAGAAATTTATAGCCTCTAAACGGGAGGTTTTGTTATATATCTGAGCTATGGCTGAGGTAATAGTTGAGTATATCTATAGTCGGCCTATCGTCGTTGTCATCTTTTCAAATATGATGTTTATATACTTGCGGATTTAACTTTGTTAAAGATAGGAAGGGAGGGCTTTATCATGAGCGAAATCAAAGTC
This sequence comes from Paenibacillus sp. alder61, assembly GCF_020179875.1. Classification (NCBI taxonomy): domain Bacteria; kingdom Bacillati; phylum Bacillota; class Bacilli; order Caryophanales; family Paenibacillaceae; genus Paenibacillus; species Paenibacillus sp. alder61. The sequence continues at coordinate 40,962 of NZ_JAIUDG010000019.1, read as the reverse complement.
GATACGCTGACACAGGTTTTAAGCAACATGCTCGGTACAACAATAAACAGCGCGGATTTCCAAACCAAGTCATTGCATGGCGGTACAGTGGGGGATGTACAGCTTGTAACGGGATATGTCAAAACCACGGACGGCGGGAATTTGCCCTTTAAAATCGTTTTAAAAACGCAGAAGAGATGGGAACGCTACGGCGATCCCGATTCATGGCGCAGGGAATATGATTTTTATAACTCCAATTTCGGCGTTCTGTTTTCTGAATCATTCCGTTGGCCTGAATGTTATCACGCTGAAATGAACGAAGAACAAAAGGAAACGCAGATTTGGATGGAATATATCGACGGCATAACCGGTTTAGACTTGACCGGCGATATGTATGAACGCGCAGCCGAGGAGCTGGGACGGTTCCAAGGCAAGTTATATGCCGATCGGCCCGCTCTTTTACAGAATTTGACCAACCTGAGCCAAGTGGATTATATGAAGAACTTCTATCTTCGTTATCGGTCCTGGAATCGAGTGTACGATTATATTCGCTCCGACGATTGCGAAATCCCGAAACACTTGTGTAACATGCTCATCGACATTGATGAACAAGCAGATGAAATATTCAACCGCATTGAAAAGCTGCCGATCGTGCTGTGTCACAGGGATTTTTGGGTGGCAAACCTATTCTATTCAGACGGTAGAACCGTGCTCCTGGACTGGGATACCACCGGGTGGGGCTATTTGGGCGAAGATATCGCAAGTCTGATCGCGGACGAAGCCGATATGGAACACATGGTTGAATATTACCATAGATGTATCCCGGCGTATTACAAGGGCTTTTCGGAATATGCGGATATTTCACACCTAACGGATAACTGCGTTTATGAGATGATTCTACTCTTGTTCGGATACAGGCTTGTGGAGTGGTTTATGGACGCAGGATCGGGGAACCAACTTCAAGAACCGAACGATGAAAGAGCGCTGCACATCCATACCCTGCAAAAAATCTATGAGATGAGGAATTAGCAGGAAATTCCCTGCTTATCCTCCTATCAGGAATGGGGGGCCCAATGATGAAATCGAAATTAATCCTGATTGAGGGGTTACCGGGATTCGGGAAAACAACAACCGCTCAACTGGTTCATGAAATACTTACAGAGATGAACATGAAATCGCAGCTATTTTTGGAAGGAAATCTAGAACATCCCGCTGATTACGAGGGAGTCGCCTTTTTTCAGAAAAGTGAATTCGAGGAGCTATTAAGTACCTATATAAATTTCAAGGACTTGTTAAGTCAACATGTGATAAAACAAGATAACAATTACTTTCTGCAATATCGAAGAATAAAGAATGAATATGGGTCGGATTTTCCAGATGAATTGCTGCACGCCGTTGCCAAAAACGATGTATATGAATTGCCGTTGGCTCAACATAGGGAGCGGATTACAGAAAGATGGAAGCAGTTTACGGAAAATGCTTTGAGTGGTTCGGAAACGTTTGTTTTTGATTGCTGTTTTATACAAAACCCTGTAACCATGGGGATGATTAAATATGGGGCAAAGAAGAAAGGCGTGATAAGTTACGTTATTGAACTGGCAACCATTGTGGAGCGGCTAAATCCATTATTGATTCACATAGAACAAAACGATCTTGATCATTCTTTCAGGAAGGCTGTAAAGGAGAGACCTAAAGAATGGTCAGACGGATTTATTGAATACTATACAAGCCAAGGGTATGGAAAAAAGCACAATTACAAAGGGGTGGAAGGGACTTTGCGGGTTCTTGAAGCCAGGAGGGAATGGGAAGAAGAAATTTTTAACCGTTTAACTATAGCCAAGAAAAAAGTGAACAACTCTTTATATCATTTACACGACTACAAGTATGGTTTGGTGGAGATTTTATCGGAATATTTTCACTCGTAAAAAATGGTTTCGAAATAACCGCATTTCTCCCATACCTGCACCACTCGGTTTGCATATTATATCTATAGCTCCTCACTGACAGGAAGGGAGATGAATAGATGACATTTCCTCTTTATATTGTTGCAGGAACTAGCGGTTCAGGTAAATCGACAGCTGTAAAGATAGTACGTAAAATCATGGGTACTGGCTTCAATGTTTATGATATGGACACGATCATTGTCGATGGAAATTTCCAGACGGCTTGCCAACAGTGGCTCAGGATTGCATATGCAAACTCGATAAGCGGGAATACGACCATTTTATTTGGAGCCGTTCCTTATCCGTACGATGTAAATATATGTGACCATTTTCATTTCTTTCATCCCATCCACTATTTACTGCTCCATTGCAGCAGCGTCTGCCGAACGGAACGGTTGCAGAAACGCGGCAATTGGACGAAACAGGGGATAGTGGGTACGAATCTTTACGCGGATCAACTGTATAATAATTATATTTCCGCCAACTTACCGATCATAGACACTACGAGTATACCACCTGAACAGGTAGCGAACCAAATCAAGGAATGGGTATTAACGAAGAAGCATCGCTGAATATGCACGATTTGACCGCGCTGGATGATTACCGCAAATGGACAGGCCGCGTCCCGAACAATCACCCGCAACGGAAAGTCATTCGAAACAAGGTAAGGATAAGGTTCAATGAGCTATAGAAACGGACTAGCGTTCGACCATACGCTAGTCCGTTTCTGCTTGCATCGAGCCGCAAAATAAACCCAACCGCACGATTATTGTATATTGACAAAAAGGAACAAGACCGATTAGAATCGGAACGGTATGTTCAGCACGGGGCAACTGCGTTAGTGGAAAACGACAGGTACCTATAGAAACCATGGAAAGCCGCATACGTTGCGGTCTTTTTGTTTTAAGTCGGAGGTTTTGCCAAAACAAAAGCATTGGAAAAAGATGTAAAGTAATCATTCAGACATCAGAGAGAGAAGAGGGGATTCATTATGAAAAGTGGTCTGGTCAACGCGATTATCGCGTATATCATGTGGGGGGTTCTCCCGCTTTATTGGAAGTTGTTCGACAATGTGCCGGCAGGCGAAATACTGTCACATCGGGTTGTCTGGTCGTTCGTCTTCATGGGTATTCTCGTCGCCGTCCAGCGCCGCTGGGGTGACATGAAGCGGATTGCCGCCAGCCGCTCGCTCCTGCTGTCGCTCGCCGCCAGCGGCCTGTTGATCGCCGCGAACTGGCTCATCTTCATCTGGGCGGTCAACAGCGGCCACGTAGTCGAGACAAGTCTCGGCTATTATTTGAACCCGCTGCTGAACGTCCTGCTAGCCGTCGTCTTCCTTCGCGAGAAGCCAAGCCGCGGCCAATGGTTCGCGATTGCCATCGCTGGTATTGCGGTGCTCATTATCGCCATCGACTACGGGCGGTTCCCGTGGGTCGCGATCTCACTGGCCGTTTCGTTCGGCTTGTACGGCCTCGCGAAAAAGAAGATCGTACAAGACGCTTCTGTAGGCTTGTTGTCGGAGACGGCTGTAATCCTGCCCGTCGCGCTCGCCTACTGGATCTATTTGGCCGCCGCGGGAAAGACGACGGCATGGTCGCTGCCTGCGTCCACGTTCGTCGAACTGCTTCTCTCCGGCGTGGTCACGGCGCTGCCGCTGCTCTTCTTTGCGCGGGCGGCCGCCCGGATGTCGCTGTCCGCGCTAGGCTTCGTACAATACATCGGGCCAACGATCATGCTGATCCTGAGCATATTCGTGTTCAAGGAATCGGTCTCGCCGGTTCTGCTCATCGGCTTTGCGCTCATCTGGACCGCGCTCGTCGTCTACGCTGCGGCATCGGTTCGCAGCATAAAACTCGCAAAAGCGAGCTGAGGGAACGGCACCGTCATTACGGCCATTTCCGTCCAACGGGGCGGAGATGGCCGTTTTTCGCTATTTTTTCTTATCCATTCCTAGAACGGCTGTATATTACGGGATTACTTCAATCCGGTTAAAGTTTGCGATTTCCACACCTTAGCCCAAAGATATTCATTATGGCAGGTAAAAGGACTTGATTTTCTGTAAGGAATCCCTTATTATTGATCCATCAACCTTTGACGGGTCAATGATGTGAGAGGAGGTCTTAATCATTTCTACATGTCACACAGATGATCTGCTGTATTTGCTCATGCATTTAAACAAGCATATTGCGACCCGGTTTGAACGATGCGCCGGCGTTAGTCCCAATCGGCTCGAACTCCTTTGCAAACTGACGGGCGGCCAAATCAGCCAGTCGGATCTGCAGAAAGCAGTGTCTATTGACCCAGCTGCAGTGACCCGTCATGTTCAGCAATTGGAAGCGGAAGGTATACTTCAGCGGACTAGGTCCGAGAGCGACAACCGAATTACGTTAGTTCAGTTAACCGAAGAGGGTAGAAGTAAAGTAGCTTTGTTTAAAGCGGAGAAAGATCGATTTCTGGAGGAGCTGCAGGCAGACCTCACGGAATCGGAACGAGTCGGATTGATTCAAGCTCTTCAGAAGCTGAACAGCCGTGTTCAACTAATTATAGGAAATAAGCAAGACTAGACAGATTCATAAAAAGATTAGGAGAGAATAACATGACTAAATCGACGCTTAACCAAAATTATAAAGACATTATTACTTCCCGGCATTCCGTGCGTGTTTACGATCCGACGGTTAAAATCAGCCGTGAGGAAATGACTGAAATGTTGGAAGAAGCGACTTTGGCCCCGTCATCCGTAAATCTTCAACCATGGAGATTTCTTGTTATTGACAGCCCAGAAGGTAAATTGACGCTTGAGGAGCTTGCTCCAGGTAACAAAAGACAAGTTACAACCTCCTCTGCAGTCATTGCGGTCTTCGGAGATATGAAGGCATTTGACTATGCTGATGAAATTATGAGTATGGATGTGGAAAAAGGGTATATGACGCCAGAGGTTAAACAACAAATCATGGCCAACTATACTGATCTTTTTGGACGTGTGCCAGCACAAGCTTTTCGTGAAATGATTCTTATCGACGCCGGTCTGGTATCCATGCAGCTGATGCTTTCTGCACGTGCGCATGGGTATGATACAAACCCGATTGGCGGATACGATAAATCCCGCATTGCGGAAGCATTTGGTATGGAAAAGGAACGTTATGTTCCGGTTATGCTCATTTCTATAGGGAAATCCGCTCAAGAGCCGCGCAGAACATCGCGTCTTCCCATTGACCGTATAGCGGAGTGGAAGTGAGGATCTAACGCATGAACCATCGCCGTCTCGAAACATTTCGGTCAGATCTAATGAACTTAGACGATTAATACGTGCTGGGACTGCATTTCTTATTTTGGATGGAATCGCTTGTTTATACTTCGGTAGCAAGTTCCATGGTAATCCTGGCGCTGCAGCCGCTGTTTGTCATGATTATGCGAATCTGTATAGTGTCGTGGTCTTCTTTGTCGGAGGAAGCGTACTGCTCGTCTACAGCGTGCTGAGTGGCTTTTCCTTAACCAATTACGATTCTTCAGACTGGATGTATTCCCCTTAGCTTGCAATTATCCCCACAATCTTCGGCCAGTATTTTTTCAATCGGCTGCTTAAGTCGATTGGAGCTACCACGGTGTCCGTAGGCATTATTGGAGAACCTATTTTGGCTATTATACTGGCTTATCTCTTCCTAGGGGAAACCATCTCCGTCTTTCAACTTGTAGGCGGATTAATAACGCTTCTGGGTATGCTGTTGTATTTTTGACTGCAAACCTTGCAATATTCAGCGGCGAAGCGTTAATCTGTGCCGAAATGAAAGGGCGCGGCTCAAAGGATGCGTTATTGAGTTGAAAAGACTAAAAACATATCACTAATTATGTTGAAAAATTTAAGGTCAAATCCCATCAAATATACGATGGGATTTTTAATCATCCGCACAAGTCGGGGGACAAGAATATAGCTCGCTTGAAACTGTGCGGACGGCGCTAAGTTAATGAGGCACTACATGTCCTTGCCACTCATTTATCCCTTCATCCATACGATATGCTTTATAACCTTTTTGTTTTAATTTTTGAACTGCAAGTGCCGAGTATACACAAAGTGGTCCCTGACAGTAAGCGATGACTTCCGCATCTTTGGGAAGTTCCGACATCAATGTATCAAGTTCCTCCATTGGCATTGAAATTGCTCCGGATATATGGCCCATTTCAAATTCTTCTTTAGGACGCAGATCCACCAATACAATGGATTCATTATTCACTTTCTCCATAACTTCATCTATGGACAGCGTTTGAATACCATCAAGGTTGTTCAGAAAATCGTCTTTCAACTTTGCGATATCGGGAAGTTGCTTTTCGCTTATGCGCCAAAGGGATGACATGAAATCGATGACCTCCGGATCTGCCAAAGAATAAATGGCATAGGTTCCTTTTTTGGTGAACTTAACAAGCTTTGCATCAAGCAGAATTTGAAGATGGCGTGATACATTAGCCATATTCATGCCTGTGCATACTGCCAATTTCTCTACAGTTTTAGGACTTTGGGATAATACGTTTAAAATCTCCAGCCGTTTGTCACTCGAAAGACATTTCCCAATCCTTGCAAGCTGTTTATACAGTTCTTCTTTTAATATTTTAGCTGAAGCCAATGAACCTTCCATCATAATCAACCTCAATTCTGAGCTATTTTCTTTTGCTTTATCGCGATTACATCTATCTTCAAACATTAGCTTTATTTACTGAAATGAATCATAAAATCAATTGATTACTAAAAATTTTATCATGTTCTTAAATGTAATCAAAGTAGAGGGATGGGGTTTGCTTGACTAAAATAACAACACTGAAATATAATTCAATTAATCGATTGAATTGTTGAGTTTAAGTAGATCGATACATTTATCCAATGGAGGTTCGAAATCATGGCAAAGGCATATCTTCAAATTACACTGAGAATTAATGCACCGGAAAGGGATGCGGCTACAAAGGTCTATACAACGTATAAGGAGCCTTTTCTTACAGGTATCCCTGGTGCCGTGTCTAAAGAATTGTTAGTACGTGATGAAGATGTTCAAGTTCTGCATGGTTTTAATAACGAGGCTGATGCTATAGCGTACCTAGAAAGCGATCTTTTTACGAACGACGTTGTAGTGGGACTTAAAAACTTGCTTCAAGCTGAGCCGGAAATCCGCATTTATAATACATTTTAGAAATGATGTTGTAGTAATGACTATTCTCGAGTAAATAAATAAATTTAAACCGACATTGGCAGTTCAGCATGTCGGTTTATTTTCTAGTTTAGACCTACCTAGCAAGTAGAGCATGGAATATGGACTCCGATATACAAATTGGCTCTTCGAAAATAAGGAGAATGTTAATGATACAAGCATCCCTAGACAAACACGCAACAGCACAAATTCCCTATTCCATTGTTGAGTATGTGGAATCATCAGAGAAGCAACGCCAGTTGCATTCAAGAACAATGAAAGTTGTTATTGCTTCTCAAATTTGCGGTGGAGCTGGTCTAGCAGCAGGCATTACCGTAGGTGCATTACTCGCTCAAGACATGTTAGGTACTGACAGTTTCTCGGGAGTTCCTACTGGCCTTTTTACATTAGGTTCCGCTGGTGCGGCACTGATGGTTGGGCGACTGTCTCAAAGATTGGGAAGACGGACCGGACTTGCTGCAGGATTCTTGGCAGGAGGCTTTGGAGCTATTGGAGTTATCCTCGCAGCATTGTTCCACAGCATCCCCTTACTCTTTATTTCGATGTTGGTTTATGGAGCAGGTACAGCAACAAATTTACAGGCACGCTATGCAGGTACTGATCTTGCTTTACCCACGCAACGAGCGAAAACAATAAGCATGGCAATGGTTTTCACAACATTTGGTGCTGTTGCAGGCCCTAATCTTGTGGAGGTTACCGGGAAACTAGCATCTTCAATGGGTGCTCCTGCATTAACGGGCCCATTCATGCTCGCAGCTATAGCCTATATTTTAGCTGGCGTGATACTTCTCATTTTTTTACGCCCGGACCCGTTCATTGTAGCTAAGGCTATTGCTAACCTGCAACACGAAGGAACACACGGAGCAAAGTCAATTGAAGAAGGAAGCAGTATCAATAAAAAGGGGATAATGATCGGAGCCTCGATCATGGTGCTTACGCAAATTGTCATGATTGCGATAATGACAATGACCCCCGTTCATATGCAACATCATGGTCATGATTTAAGTAAAATCGGCCTAGTGATCGGAATACATGTGGCATCAATGTATTTACCGTCTTTAATCACTGGGGTACTCGTGGATAGATTCGGATATAATGTAATGGCTTATGCTTCCGGCTTTACCTTGTTGCTCTCTGGTTTGTTGGCTGCCCTCGTACCTGGTGATTCAATGGGATTAACCACACTTGCCCTGGCTCTTTTGGGATTAGGTTGGAACTTTGGTTTGATTAGTGGGACAGCGGCCATCGTTGATGGAGCCCCACCCCATGTTCGTGCAAAAACACAAGGGACAGTGGACGTACTAATTGCTTTATCAGGAGCATCCGGAGGAATGTTATCTGGTATGGTTGTAGCACACTCCAGTTATTCCACGCTTTCTTTAATTGGAGCTTTTTTGTCTCTGTTACTTATTCCAATCGTGGTTTGGTTTCGGAACAAGACGGCTTGCTGATCGGTGCCAGCGCGAATTTAATTGTGGCAGTCATGTCCGTTAAAGAAGGATTTCCGATTCGATTCGTGCAATATTTGAAATATGGATTTCCGCTTATGTTGCTTTCAATCATGGCAAGCATTTATGTGCACCTACGGTATTTAATTTAATCGAGGGGGAATTTGATTGATGCTGACTTATCAATTTGATCCGGATGTGATTCAAATCCAAGAGAAGGCTAACGAAAAGGATGTGGAATTCGAAATCCAGGTCGTGAATGAAGAAGCGCTTGTTCATGAACTTAGGCAAATTCGAAAGTGGTTCGAAGCCAATGATGTGCATACGGACGTTCTGTTTTATGGCTACCCTGACCGCAAATTTAAAGTGATAGTGCGTCATGATTATTATGTGGAATTTGTATTGGAATTAATGAAGCACCGGCTTCTGCGAAGCGTGGAGTGGAAGAGGTAATCATAAAGGGGACTTTGGACTTTGTTCCCGGAATAATAAGTGCGATAAAAAATGGTTTTCCACGCTAAATTTAGGAATAGCATATGCCCGCATAGTTGAATGGACTGAGCCGAATTAATTTCGACTCAGTCCATATTGCTTGGTGCAGATAAAGCTATATTGTTTTTGTCCATTCAACGACACATATTTAACAACATGACACGAGCGTTCAATTATGAACCAACTCAATATCCGGATATTTTTCCGCGATTCGATCCATAGCGTTATTTGAAGCACCTTTGAGATACTGATCAAAAAAAGCAACACTTACCTCATTAATGATCCGATGAATCGATCTTGGATCTTCTCCCGGGTTAGGCAATAACGGGGAAAATAGATGGAAGTCCGTAAAACTCATATGGGAAGTATGCGGTATCGTCATCGTATATCCGCCTCCTTGCAGAGCATTCGTCCGCCTTCTCACCGTCTCTTCCCAAAATTCTTCGTATTCCTCTTTGGTTTTACCACTCTGGGCTATTGCTTGATCCAGCTTATTGTCGAATACGGTCTTATCGATGCTTTTTTCACCATTCATCTGTAGATATGGCTTAGTCAGTCCAGTGCCGGGCATAGGGTCTCCATATAAGGTTCCATCCATATTGATAGCGGCCTTGACACGGTCATCCTTCAGCAGCATCTGGGCAGCGGCGGCTCCACCGTAAGAATGTCCAAACATTCCGATTCGGTCTAAATCAAGACGGCCGGTAAAAAGGTTCTGTTCATCTTGTTTATTCAATTGTTCAAGCTGATCCAAAACAAAGGAAACATCCTCGGTCCAAAGGTGCATGTGTTCATCCAGCGCTTCAAAACCTGAAGGGTTAGGCATCCGTATCAAAATCTCTCGGCCGTCCGGGTAGACTGTTGCGGCCGCGTCGTAGGGATGGTCGATCCCTACGACGATATAGCCGTAACTGGCCAGCTCTTCAACCTGGAAGGTATTCTGACCGCGGAAACCCGTCATGCCATGAGAGAAAATCAAGATCGGATATTGTTGCTCCGCTGAAGACAGACCGATATTGCTATAAGCATGGGTCTTAACAAGGCCCAGATGGCTTAGCGTCCATGCCGGGAATGACAGCGCATGTTCCAAACCTTGCGTAATAGCAGATACATCGCGAATGTAAGGCACGGTTTCCTGCATTGGTGCTTGGTCGGAAGGATACCAGAGCTGTACCATCAGCTCGCGGTGGTCCGTTGGATCGGCAGAGTATTCATCAGGCCGTTCATTGTCAATAAAGTGATATAAGGTTGTTCCCACAGAGTAGGGACCCTGAGGTTGATTAAAGGTAAACACAGGCAGTAGGACAGGTAATACGACCATGACTGCCGAGTAGAGGATCAACATTGCGGTCCACAACCAGGCTACGATATATCTTCTTTTTCTGGAGCGTTGTTGCCTTTCTTGTTTTCTAAAAATGATACAAATCGTAAGTATAACCGAAGCCGCATAACAAGGTATCATTTGCCAACGGAAATTCCCGACCATCATCTGTACGAGCGTTACGGCATATAGAGCGATTAACGAGTAAATCAGCCAGCTTTTTTTCGTTTTTTGTCCCCAAATGGTGGCTAATGCTAATACGATAATGAAAATAATGATAACCATTTCTCCGAATCTCAAAAAAGTTCCTCCTGTGTTTAACAGCTGCTGTCGTTTCTTTTTATAATATGAATCAGCTAGTTGCTCAAAATTACTTTAATAAACCAAAGCGGCGTACAACAAAAAGAGATGCAGGCAGGCCGAAAAGTAGATCAGCCAGGCCGCTTGGATATAAATCCGCTGGATGAAAAGCGTAATGATCATGATTGCCGGCATCAAAAATAGTCCAATATATTTGTTTACGAACTGGTCCGCTTGACCTCCGCTAAAATGGATCGGAATGTTTGGAGAACAATAAAAACTAACAATACATGAGGCTAGGATCGCCAGGACTGTGACTGACAACAGCATTTTAGGATGAAGATAAAGTTTCAAATTAGGGATACCTACCTTTCAATGGTGTGGAGGAGTATCAAAATATAGAACCAGCTTAGGCACACTAACGACCGTGCTGTCCTACAGGACCATGAAGATACCCCATTCTTAATCTGTCGGTTTTTTGTAAAACTAACAGGTCATTTTTAATAGTAACGATTAAACGTAGTCTGTGTCAAACAGGGATCCATCAAGTCTTTATCGAGTGGGCAGCACTTCGAACTAGATTTGAGGACTACTGGGGGAAGGTGGAAGTGCGTTTCGACTATACCTGCCTATTTTGCTATATTTCTAAGGGGTGCACCTCACCAATTTTATTCCTCGGCTGAAATGCTAGCAGCTTTCAAATGCCCATAGGTCACAATTCTACTAAACTGAACAGCTGCTTCATTGGCAGGAAGAGGCTGATCGTTTTTAATCCACCAAATGACAATTCCCATGAAAGCCGATACGAGATATTCGAGCAGCAATTCCTTAGAAATCGCTACAGGAGCATTTTCCTTAGGATTCCATCCCTCGTTTAATTTATCTTTAATGATACTCTCCATTTTTGCTCGAAACTGGTAGATTCTGTTCTCTTCAATTAACATGGCGTAGTAAAAGGTGATGTTGCGCGAAATATGTTCCAGTACGGTTTGCATCACTGTCTCAAGCATAGAAATACTGAAAGAGTTTATGCTGATGGGACAAAGAATGACGGCATCCTTTAGTTCGTTCAACAATTCATTTATACATGTATCTAATAAATTGGGTTTATTTTGGTAGTGAAGATAAAATGTATTTCGATTGATCATAGCCCGATCGGCAATATCCTGAATCGTTATCGCTTCATATCCCTTTTCCTGAATAAGCTCATAAAACGCCTTTCGAATCGATTGTTTCGTGCGAAGTATTCTTAGGTCAGTTTTCTTCTTCATTATTTTCTGTCCCCTTCAATTTATTTAGAGCAGTTAAACGACAAAGTTTATTGAGATGTCTGTTATCCTTCAAAACCAAAAATATTGAATATTGAGCCTGATTTTACCCCCTATTATAATGAGCGATAGATAAATAAACAACATTACGTTCATTATTTATCTAATGACTATAAAATTATAGGAGGATATACAAATGACATCAGAAAAACAAAATGAGCTTGTTCGTAAGGCAGTTGCCGTGCTGGAAAGTTTTGAGAGCGGAAATCCCGAAGCAATTAGTGCTTACGTTCATCCAGATCAATATATTCAGCATAACCAAGGGTTGTCTGATGGTCGTGCGGCCATGCTCGGTGCACTTGACCATTTAAAGGAAATTGGTACAAAGGTAAGTGTTAAGCGCGCTTTGGTTGACGGAGATTATGTAGTACTTCATTCCGTATACGAGTTTTTTGGCCCCAAAATCATTATTGATATTTTCCGTTTTGAGAATGGGTTGATTGTTGAACACTGGGATAATATGCAAGAGATGGAGGGCAAGACACCAAGCAACCATACGATGATTGACGGACCGGTCACGATAAAAGATATCGATAAGACAGAGGATAATAAAAAACTGGTCAAAAGCTATGTTGAAAACATACTGCTTGGGAAGAGTCCCGGTCTGCTAGCCACTTACTTTGATGGGGATAATTACATTCAGCATAGTCCGCATATTGCAGACGGCCTTTCCGGTCTCCATGCTGCACTGCAGGCGCTGAAGGAGAAGAACATCGAATTCGAATATACTCATGTCCATAAAGTGATTGGACAAGGTGATTTTGTGCTTACAGTGAGTGAAGGTTTCCTCAACGGTCAGCCTACTGCTTTCTATGATATTTTCCGCGTGGAGAAGGGGAAAATCGCCGAACATTGGGACGTCGTAGAGGCCATACTGCCGGCAGAAAAACGAAAAAATTCAAACAGCAGATTTTGAGTTTGGTGTATTTGGAGTAGAGGAACATGAGCATACTGAAAGAAAAAATGACGTGGCTCGGAGTGGTAATCGTACTTGTTGTGTTGATCTTATTCGGATTGGCGACGATGGGCTCGGTGCTCGGTGCGGAGCCAAAAGGGATATCGGTGGCCCTCGTTAACCTTGACCAACCGGTGAAACTGCCGTCTGGCGGAACGTTAGAGGTAGGGAAGACAATCCAGGCGACATTAGGTGCGAACCCGGCGCTGCCATTTGTTTGGCATGTTATGGGTTCCGAGGAAGCAGCCCGGGAAGGGTTGGATAAACGCGAATATTACGGGGCTCTGGTGCTTCCGGCAGATTTGAGCAGTAGCTTGCTTTCGTTAGCAACTTCATCGCCGACTCATCCTCATGTGAAAATCATCGCTAACGAAGGCATGAGCACCCAAGCTGCGACGATAGTAACACAGGTATTGGGGCAAGCTCTAAGAATAATTGGCGAGGAACTTTCGCAACAACTGCTTAAACAGATGGGGCAGCAACAAGAACAAATTACAGTTGAGACGGCTAAAGCTTTTGTGACACCTATGAACATTCAAGAAGAAATCATACATTCACCGGGGGTTAACAACGCCTCGGGGAATGCACCGGCTTTGTTAACCCAGATTATGTGGATCGGCAGTCTGGTGACTGGAATCTTCTTGTTCCTGGCTAGCAAGAAGGCGATTGCTGTTGGTTCAAGTAGATGGGCAGTTAGTGTATCGCAAGCTATCGTCGGACTTGTGACCTTGAGCCTTGCGTCAGGTTTTACCATCTGGATGGCTTTATCGTGGTACGGGATGCAAATGGCAGATGCAGGGGGGACTTGGTTGTTCTTATGGCTGGTCGGATCAACGTTCTTCCTGCTGCAATCTTCCTTACTGAATTGGATCGGATTCCGGGCGATGCCGCTGCTTGTATTTCTGATGTTTTTCTCCATCCCGTTGCTGAACATGGCTCCGGAATTCTTGCCACAGTCGGCGCGAGATTGGATCTATTCGTGGACGCCATTACGGTTCGCGGCAGGGGGGTTGCGCGAAGTGATGTACTTCGGCGGATTAGATGCGGCCTCTTCGAACGCTTTGATCTTGGGGAGCATAGCTGTAGGATTTCTGATGCTGCTGCTCGCTTCAGGATTTAAGGCCGGCCGAGCAACTGATGCCGCTCCTATTAATGATAATGTAGGTTGAAAATAGCAAGGAGCCGGCTGAGCTGTGTACTTGGTTCAGACTTTAGCGTGGAATGAAACGATTCAATGGGGCATTACCAGTGGGCGTACCCTTGCGGGACATGCTCATGGCAATGCCTTTTCACTTTACAGCGGCATATCCATCACGGCGTATGATAAGATCTTTATATAATGAAACGGCAAGAACAAGGAGGAGCCATGGATCTAAAAAACCTCTTTTTTCATATTCATTACTGCAACCGCCGGGATCCGAACGATCCAAGGAAGCCGTGGACCCGCATCACGCGAACCCTACAGCATCACGAGCTGGTCTTGGTGACCGGAGGGACCGGCCGTATTACTGTGGATAACCGAAGTCATGCGGTGCAGGAGGGCATGCTGTATTATATCCGTCCCGATATTGTGCACACGTTCGAGAACGATGCCCGCGATCCGATATGCTGCTTCACGGTGCATTTTAGCTGCGCGGATATCCGCTTCAACGACGGCGTCTGGTCGGTCGGGGACAAAGCGAATCCACTTCCGCTGCAAGAGGCGCAGCCGCTTAAAAAGGGCTATCAAATCGCCGATACGTTCAAAAAACTGGTGGAGAGCTGGTATGCCAAGCAGCCGGGGCACGAGCTGATCGCAAAGGTGTACCTTCAGCAGCTGCTGTTCGAAATTTTGCAACTTCGGTTAAAGCAAAATGAAAATCACGCCATCAGCTTAAAGGTCGAGAAAGTGATCGAATACATGCATCAGCATATCGGGCAGCGCGTGACTTTGGCGGAGTTGGCGGACCGAGTCCATTTGTCCTCGTATTACCTGTCCCGGGCGTTCAAGAGCACGACGGGATACTCGGTCATTGAATTTTTCAACAAAATCAAAGTGGACAAAGCCAAGGAACTGCTTGCCGAGGGTGACAGAAAAGTTAAGGAAGTCGCCGCGGAGCTTGGATTTGCCGACGAGTTTTATTTCAGCCGAATCTTTAAGCGAATAGAAGGGATCAGTCCTTCCGAATTTTACAGCAAAATTGTCCATGGAATTTAAAATTATGCATGGTGTAATGCCTTTCTTTCCGTTAATATAATCCTACAATATTGTTCATTGCGCATGCGCAGACATTTCATTTTCACGGGTTTTAACAGAAGGAAGGCTTTGCTGTATGCCGATTTGGAGAAGGAATTTGCTCGTGTGCTGGTTCGGTATGTTTGTGACGGGGATCGGCATGAGCCAGATCGCGCCGATTTTGCCGCTATACATCCGGCAGCTTGGAGTCGACGATCCCGGAGCCGTCGCGCGGTATTCCGGACTCGCGTTCGGAATCACATTTATCGTGTCGGCGATTTTTTCACCGATTTGGGGACTGGCCGCGGATAAATACGGGCGCAAGCCGATGCTGCTGCGGGCCAGCCTGGGGATGGCGATCGTGATCGGCTGCATGGGGGTGGCTCCGAATGTGTACGCCCTCATCGGATTAAGGATGCTGCAAGGGGTGATCACGGGCTATGGAACCGCCTGCACAACGTTGATCGCCACCCAAACGGACAAGGAGCATGCGGGTTTTGCTTTAGGCACATTGTCCACGGCCAATATCGCCGGTTCCTTGCTGGGGCCGACGATCGGAGGGCTTATCGGGGAAAACTTCGGGATGCAAAACGATTTTTTTCTCATCGGCGCGCTGATGTTGATCGCTTTTGCGACGACGGTGTTGTTCGTGAAGGAAAATTTTACGCGGACGGAGACCAAAGTGCCAGGAATGAAAGAAATTTAGAGCGCGATTCCCGAAAAAAGCTTGACGTTGACTTTGTTCGTTACCTTTTTCGTCTTGAGTGTGGCCATGTATTCCGTGGAACCGGTCATCACCGTGTACGTCAACCAGCTTACCCAAGGGGCAAGCCATGTCGCGCTGATCGCCGGAATCGCTTTTTCGGCCTCGGGGCTGGCCAATATGTTGGCTGCGCCTCAGCTCGGCAAGGTTTCCGATCGAGTGGGAACCCATAAAGTGATGCTGGCCGCACTGCTTGCGGCGGGCTTCGTGTTTATCCCGCAAGCTTTCGTTACGAACGCTTGGCAGCTGACGGGGCTGCGCTTTTTGCTGGGGATCGCGGCGGCGGGGCTGAATCCGTCGGTCAATACGCTGATCAAAAAAATAACGCCCGACTCCCTGACGGGCCGCGTGTTCGGCTTCAGCATGGCGGCCGGGTATTTGGGCGTTTTCGCCGGTTCCGTGATGGGTGGACAGGTGGCGGGTTGGCTCGGCGTCAAATATGTATTCTTCACGACCAGTGCTTTGCTGTTGGCAAACGCGGTTTGGGTCTATTTTAGAGTGTACCGGAAAATGGACAGGGCGCAGGGAAGCGTCGATGCGGAAGCCAACAAATGAAAAGGAGAGCAGAAATATGACGGATTTGAAAGTGACGGATATTGAAATCGGGAAAACGGCGCTCGTCGTGATTGACCTCCAGCAGGGGATCGCCAATTCCGGATGTCAAGTCGCTCCTTATACGAGCGGTCAGGTCATTCAGAACGCTGGCAGACTGGCGAACGCGTTTGCAGAGAAAGGCGGGTTCGTTGTGCTGGTCCGCGTTTCATCGTCCCCGGACGGCAAAGATTCACTGAAGCCGCAAACCGATCAGCAGCTCGTTATCGGACAATATCCCGAAGGCTGGGATCGCATCCTGCCGGAATTGGCCGGCGTGAAAAACGCCCATGTCGTCACCAAGCGGCAGTGGGGCGCGTTCTACGGCACGGATTTGGATCTGCAGCTGCGGCGCCGCGGCATCGATACGATCGTGCTGTGCGGGATTTCCACCTCCATCGGCGTGGACACGACGGCCAGAGAGGCGTTCCAGCACGGGTACCAACAAATTTTTGCCGAAGATGCCATGACTGCGTCAACGCGGGAAGAACATGATTATGTATGCAAACATATTTTTCCGCGGATCGGTAAGATCCGGACGACGGATGAAATCGTTTCGGCTTTGAACTAAAAATGCACCGGAACAGGCTGTCCCGAGCGCTTAGTCCGCTTGGTGGCAGCCTGTTTGTTTTGGAGCGTGGGTACGGATACGTCGCCTCGGAAGGAATCTGGTTGCGGGGGAGTTGTCGAGGGACAAGGACATGGTCCCAAATGGGAGATCAAACCCTATTGACAAAGCAACTACTACGTGTTACTTTATAGCGGTAGTAAGTAATACTAAATACCAGTCATACAGAATAGTGAAGGGTGATTGTGTTGGAAAACCTTACGGAAATGCTCAAAGGGGTGCTGGAGGGCTGCGTCCTTGAGATTATAAGCCGCAATGAAACTTACGGTTACGAAATCACGCGGCAGCTGAACGCCCTCGGCTTCAAGGATGTTGTGGAGGGAACGGTGTACACCATCCTGATCCGGCTTGAAAAAAACAAGCTGGTAGAGGTCACCAAAAAGCCCTCCGACATGGGGCCGCCACGAAAGTTTTTCGCGCTCAATGAAGCGGGGAGCGAGGAGCTGCGGAGGTTCTGGGAAAAATGGGAGTTCGTATCCTCAAAAATTAACGAGTTAAAGGAGAGGAAGTAATGAATTTCTGGAATAAAATAACTGGCAATGATATGAATAAAGAATTCAAAGCTTTTGAATTGCGAGCCCAAAAGCTGCCGGTTGAATATCAAGCGGCATGGAAAGAAATCAATGCCTATCTCTGGCCGCACTCCGATTTCACCGGCCGCAACCTCATGCCAATTCTTGACGGCGTGCTTGGCCTGCTCGAAGAATCGGCTGCGGAGGGTCAGAGTATCCATGAGGTGCTGGGTGACGATATCAATGGCTTCTGTTCAGCATTGGCCGGCGAAGAAGGGGCAAAGTCTTATCGCGACAAGTGGCGCGAGCAGCTCAATAATACTATTGCAAAAAAATTAGGCAAATAGGAGGTGGATATGATGAGAATACGAGACATCATCGAAGGCAAAAAAGAGTGGCGAGCGCATGTGGCGCGTGTTAAAGCGCTTCCGCAGGATTACCAGATTGTTTATAAAGAGATCCAGAAATATCTCTTCAAGGTCGGTCCTGTTGAACTTACCGAAGGGACGGAGTTGCTATCGGGGATCGTCGATCTTTTTGAAGAGGGCGCAGCCATGGGAAAAGGCGTACTCGAAGTAACGGGCAGAGACGTAGCGGCCTTCTGTGACGATCTAATCCAAGATTCAAAAACTTACGCTGAAATCTATCTAGAGTCCGTTGCCCAAAAAGGTAACCAGGCCAAGGATAAAAAGAAGTAAGGGGGATTTCGGAATGGAAAAGGCAATTGATGTGAAAGGTCTGCGAAAGTCTTTCAAGGGCAAAGAAGTCCTAAAGGGCGTCGATTTTGAAGTGAAACGAGGTGAGATTTTCGCCTTGCTTGGCTCCAACGGCGCGGGCAAGACGACGATGGTCAGAATCCTCGCCACGCTGCTCAAACAAGACGGAGGCACCGCCATGGTAAACGGATTCGACGTCGCCTTAGAACCCGAGAATGTGCGGCATGCGATCAGTCTGACCGGGCAATTTGCCGCCGTGGATACGGGGAGATATGGCAAGCATTTACAAAATGAATTAAACTGTGTTAATTTATTTAATGAAGTTAACTTTTTAATATAAATAGAAAATGGGATTAAATAAAGGATGGGATTCCTTTGGTTAGGAAACAAAATACTGTTCCATTGTTGAAAAGATACTGGGTATCTTCTATTGGTGTGTTCTTGTTGTCACAAATATTCTTTATTATATCTGAAGCAACAGGATGGAAACTAAATTACAGAGATACCCATGGAACGATACTTGGAAGAATACTTGATACTCCAATTTTTGCTGAATGGTTTAATTTCTACGAAACGCCCCATTATAATTTGCTGACCGTATTTTTTGGTGTCTTTTTCCTTGTTCCTGGAATGATAAGCGCAATAAAAAATGGTTTTTCTCGCTAAATTTAGGAATAGCATGCCGGCTGATTATTTTCGAGGAATTTTATAACAAATTGTGCATTGCTCTTATATAAACCTCCTCTTTGAATCGGTACTATAGGAGATGTAAACAGATATCTGCTATTCAAAAGGAGGTTTCACAGTGTTTATATGGAAGCGTTTACTTAAGGTGGCGATGACAGCTTCACTGGTAGGATCGTTGGCCGCCTGCGGCGGCGGAGGAGGAAATTCTGCCGATCATTCGCAAACGGGGAATTCCGGAAACGCGGCTGCGAACACGAGCAACAAGCAAGTTAAGCTGCGGATTATGTGGTGGGGGTCACAGGATCGGCATCAGGCTACGTTAGCCGCTCTTGATTTGTACACGAAAAATCATCCTAACATCACTTTTGAACCGGAGTATTCCGGTATGGACGGTTATCTGGATAAGCTCTCCACGCAAGCGGCGGCTAAAAATGCTCCGGATATCGTTCAATTGGATCCGGGCTGGATGCCGGACTGGATGAGCCGGAATCAATTGACGCCATTGACCGATGTGGATGTATCCAAATTCGATCCGAAGCTACTCGCGGGCGGCTCGCTTGACGGCCAACAATACGCTGTTCCGCTTGGATCGGTTGCGTTCGGCATGATTTACGATAAAGCCGCCCTCGACAAACTGGGCATTCCAACTCCGGCCAACGGCTGGACATGGGACGATTTCTTCGCGTTAGCCGAATCTTCCAAATCCAAGCTGCCGGAAGGACAATACTTCGTCAAAGATTATGCCGCCAACTACTTCGTGTATTCGGCTTATCAATACGCTAAAGGCAAGGGCCCGGTCATTACGGACGACGGTCACTTCAACATCGACCGTGATACCTTCATCGACTGGGCGAATCACTTTGACAAGCTCCGGAAGGAAGGATTGGTGCCTCCGGCAGACGTAAACACGGCGGACAAAGAGCTTGATCCGCAAATGGATCTGATGGTATCGGGCAAAATTTTGTTCCGTTACAGCTTCTCCAATGCGCTCACTTCTTGGGACAGCTTGAAAAAAGGCGCTTACTCCCTTGTGACGATGCCTCGTGCGGAGCAAGCGGGAGGATGGGTGAAGCCCTCCATGTTTTTGGCGGTTACCAAAGACTCCAAAAATCAAAAAGAAGCTATCGAATTTGTGAACTGGTTCGTTAATGATCCGGAAGCGGCTAAGACCCTGGGCACTCTGCGCGGTATCCCGGCAAATAGCGACAGCGCCAAAATTCTGGAATCCAGCATGAGCGAAACGGACAAAGGCGGTCTGGACATGTATAACGCTTCCGCACCTGACGCGCAAATCTGGACGGCAGGCGCTGGCGGTTGGACGAACTTTATCGATAAAGACTTCCCATATGTCCATGACCAACTCAGTTTCGGTAAAATTACGCCGGAACAAGCTTTTGATCAATTGAAGGAAGCTTCCGCATCTTACGAAAACTAAGCTTGGCCAGACGCAACACCCGGAACGCTAACCTTGTTCCGGGTATTATATTGCCCGTTCAGAGATTATAGCGATAGAAGGGGGAGAAACCATGCCGCTTCGAATCAAGGATGTTATTCAAGAACTCATCAGGCCCGTGGGGCAGCTCGAAACAACAGTGGATGTGCTTGAATTCGGAGACCCGTCGGCGGAAGTCAAGGGGATCGCCACGGCGTTTGTGGCCTCATCTGACGTCATTCGTCAGGCCGCAAAGGCAGGGGCAAATCTGCTGATCAGCCACGAGGGAATATTTTTTAGCCATCATAATAATAGAGAGGCCATTAAAAATGATCCTGTAGCCATGGAAAAACGAAAGCTGATCGAGGAAACCGGAATGGCGATTTTCAGGTTCCATGATTATTGGCATCGTTATCAGCCCGACGGGATCATGGCCGGTCTGATCGAGCAGTTGGGCTGGCAGAAGCACCTTGCGGAATATCATCCGGCATCGGCCATCATCCAAATTCCGGAGGCGAGCGTACGTGAAATTGCCGGCCACCTCAAGAGCAAGCTTGGCGTTCCGTATGTGCGCGTCGTTGGCGACCTGTCCATGATATGTTCGCGAATTGGCCTGCTCGCGGGATACAGGGGCGGCGGCCTTACGGCGATTCCGCTTTTTGAGCAGGAAAACTTGGATTTGATTATATTGGGCGAAGGTCCGGAGTGGGAAACGCCCGAATATGTAAGAGATGCGGTGCAGCAGGGGAAACGCAAGGCCATAATCGTCTTGGGCCACGCGCAAAGCGAGGAGCCCGGCATGAATTATTTGGCGGGTGTGCTCAGGGCGCGGTACCCCGGCCTTCCCGTTTATTTTGTTGCTGAAAAGCCGCTTTTCCAAATTATTTGACAGGAGCGTAGTGGACGCATGAGCCATACACCATTTTTCGCAAAAAACACGGGCTATCAGGCCTGGCTTGGGTATAACCGGCAGGCAGGCAAAACGCTTGAACAGTATGCTGATTATCGCCGCATTGTCGTTGCGGAGCAGGATGAAATCATCGCTTCCGCCGTGGCCGAACTCGTCCGCGGACTGGAAGGGATGTTGGGGCAAACGCCCGAAATTTCACATATCTGGGATGGCGGTTCAGGCATTGTGATTGGAACCATCGGCGGCAACACGCTGCTTCAGGAATTCATTGACGAAGAAACGCGCGCAGGCATCGGGGCGGAAGGCTTCGCGATCCAAAGCGATGCGTCCGCCGGACGCATCGCCATTGGCGCGGTTTCTTCCGCAGGCGTGTTGTACGGCGTTTTCCATCTGCTAAGACTGATTGGTATTGGCAGCCCCATCAGCGCTATTCATATCGTGGAAAATCCGGTCAACCAACTCCGGATGATCAACCAATGGGACAATATAGACGGGTCGATCGAACGCGGTTATGCCGGGAACTCGATTTTTTACGCGGACGGCAAAATCACCTCCGATTTGCAGCGAATTCGCGATTATGCCAGGCTATTGGCATCCACCGGAGTGAATGCTCTATCGATCAACAATGTAAATGTGCACCGCTTGGAAACGATGCTGATCACGGAAGCGTATTTGCCGGAGGTGGCCGGGCTTGCCGGGATTTTCCGCAATTACGGGATCAAGTTGTTCCTCAGTATCAATTACGCAGCGCCACTGGAGATCGGCAGCCTGCCCACGGCTGATCCTCTGGACCCGGAGGTTAAGCGGTGGTGGCGCGAACGGGCGGCGGACATTTACCGTTATATCCCCGATTTCGGCGGTTTTCTCGTCAAAGCCGATTCGGAGAACCGGCCTGGGCCATTCACCTACGGCCGCGACCACGCGGACGGAGCCAATATGCTGGCCGAAGCGCTGGACCCGCACGGCGGCGTCGTGATCTGGCGTTGCTTCGTATACAACTGCAAGCAGGATTGGCGCGACCGGAAGACGGACCGGGCCAGAGCGGCGTACGATCATTTTGTCCCGCTGGACGGCCGCTTTAATGATAACGTCATCCTGCAGGTAAAAAACGGGCCGATCGATTTTCAGGTGCGTGAGCCCGTGTCGCCGCTCCTTGGTGCAATGCCTGCCACGAACCAGATGATCGAGTTTCAGATTACCCAGGAGTATACCGGGCAGCAGCGGCATGTTTGTTATCTGGTGCCGCAATGGAAGGAAGTGCTGGAATTCGATACGTATTTGCAGGGGGAGGGTACTCCAATCAAACGCATCGTTGATGGTTCGGTTCATGGGAGCCGGTACAGTGGCTTCGCTGCCGTTTCCAACATCGGGGACGATGCCAACTGGACCGGGCATTTGCTGGCTCAGGCCAATTTGTACGGATACGGCCGGCTCGCTTGGAATCCGGAGCTGACCAACGAGGAAATCGCGGAGGAGTGGATCCGCCTGACGTTTGGGGACGACGAGCGGGTGGTCCGGACGATTCGCGGTATTTTGCTGGACTCCATAAGTATTTACGAATCCTATACGGCACCGCTTGGCATCGGGTTTATGGTCAATCCCAATCATCATTACGGGCCTAACGTCGACGGTTATGAGTATTCGATGTGGGGGACGTACCATTTTGCCGATTGCCGCGGGATCGGTGTGGACCGGACCAAAGCGACGGGAACGGGATACACGGCCCAATACGCCGAGCCCAATTTCAGGCTGTACGAATCTTTGGAGAGCTGCCCGGATGAACTGCTGCTGTTTTTCCATCATGTCCCGTACACCCATGTCCTGCATTCCGGCAAAACGGTCATCCAGCACATTTACGATACGCATTTCGAAGGCGCGGAGCGCGCCGCCCGGTTGGAAGAAACCTGGGGCAGCCTGGCCGGCCTGATCCCCGAGTCGCTGCACAAGCAGGTCGCGGTCCGGCTGGCGGAGCAAGCGGAACACGCCAAAGAATGGCGGGACCAGATCAACACGTATTTCTTCCGCAAAAGCGGCATCCCTGACGAACGGGGCAGACGGATTTATTAATAGGCGTGACGGATTGCCGTTGGCGGTTTCAAGAATTTCATTTGCGGACTTATTTCGGAGGAATGGGGAGCCATTCCTCTGTTTGCGTTAAGAGTATAAACGAAAAGGTGACGCCGTGTCCGTTAGGATTTTTTCGTGATATTTTAAAAGAAATCGAGGATTACCCTCATTTAACCGCCTAGGAGACCCATCTATACTTAAGCTATCAGACAAACTACAGAGGTGATCGCATATGGGTCGTTCCGCACCCGTAGCCGCAAATCAGGAGAGGATCGTGAAGAAAAGACGACGTTCTTTTTTGAAAAAATGGGATGCTCCCATTGCCGGCTATTTATTTATTTCGCCTTGGCTGATCGGCTTTATCGGGCTCACGGCGTATCCGCTTTTATTATCGCTGTATTATTCGTTTACGAATTACACCCTGCTCAGACCGATCGAATGGGTAGGAACCAAAAACTACGTCAACATCTTTAGCTCGGATCCGAAATTTGAAGAATCCCTTCGCGCTACGTTCCAATACGTGATCGCCTCCGTCCCTTTAAAGCTGATCGCGGCTTTGTTGATCGCCATGCTGCTGAACAAAGCCATTCGTGGAATCGGGGTATACCGCACAGCGATCTATTTTCCATCGCTGATCGGCGGAAGTATCGCCGTATCCATGCTGTGGCGGAACATCTTTGGCGTAGAGGGAATTTTCAACAAAATCATCGCCGCCTTTGGGTTCGAAGGCAAGGGGTGGATCACCAGCCCGGATACCGCGATGAGTACGCTCGTTCTGCTTGCGGTTTGGCAGTTTGGTTCCGCGATGGTGATTTTCTTGGCGGGGCTGAAGCAAATTCCGAACGACTTGTACGAGGCTTCCTCCGTAGACGGGGCGAACCAATTTGTTCAGTTTTTCCGCATTACGCTTCCGATGTTGTCGCCGATTATTTACTTCAATCTGATCATGGGCGTGATCAACGCGTTCCAAATGTTCACCTCCGCGTTTGTCATCACCAACGGAGGTCCGATGAACTCGACCTACGTATACGCCCTCTATCTGTACGAACGTGCGTTTAGCCGGTATCAGCTCGGATACTCCTCGGCGCTCGCCTGGATCATGCTGGTCATCATCGTTATCGCATCGCTGATCATCGCCGGAACGTCGAGATATTGGGTGTTCTATGAAACGGAGACGGAAGGGAGAAAGAGACGCAGATGATGATCAAAATAAAACCGTTCATCCGGCATATTTTCATGATTCTGTTCAGTTTTGTGATGGTCTACCCGGTGCTTTGGTGGATCGGCGCATCGCTTAAAAGCAATACCGAACTGGGATCGCCGAATATTTTCCCTAAGGTTCCGCAATGGAGCAACTTCGTGAAAGGCTGGAATTCGGTTCCCGGACACACGTTTACGGACTTTTATCTTAATACCTTCGGCCTGGAGATCGCCGTGTTGGCCGTCACCTTGATCTCCAGCTCGCTGGTGGCCTTCGGGTTTGGCAGACTGAACTTTCCGCTGAAGAACTTTTGGTTCTCCATTTTCATGTTAACCTTGATGATGCCCGGACAAGTATTGATCATTCCGCAATACTCTTTGTTCCATCAGCTGGGCTGGGTCAATACGTATTTGCCGTTTATTGTCCCTCACTTGGCAGCGGCAGGCGCCGGCGGTACGTTTTTCGTCTTCCTGCTTATTCAATTCATCCGGGGGATTCCGAAAGAGCTGGACGAATCGGCCAAAATCGACGGCTGTTCCTGGTTCGGCATTTTCTGGCGGATCGTGCTGCCGTTGACCAAACCGGCTATCGTCACCGTCATGATCTTCTGCTTCCTTTGGAACTGGGATGATTTTCTCGGCCACTTGCTGTATATCAACTCGGTTGACAAATATACGGTCAGCCTGGCGCTGCGGATGATCAACGATTCCCAGTCCGCTCAGGAATGGGGCCAGCTTCTGGCGATGTCGCTCGTATCCATTCTGCCGGCCACTTTCGTATTCATGTTCCTGCAAAAGTATTTTGTTGAAGGCATTGCCACAACCGGAATAAAGGGATAAGGATGGTGGGCCGCCAATAATATAACGGTAGAGCTTTGCCGAAACGATTCGTTTCGCGGCTTTACCGTTTTTTCTCCTTATGTACCGGAAAGGAGCACCCGAGAGATGATCAGCCCTTTTAAAAAATTCCGCGTCGACACCCTTTTTTTTCGCAGCTTTGCCGTAGTCATCGTGGTCGTGGTCGCCTGCATCGCGTGGGCCAGCTACATTATTTCCTCCAACGAGCTAGTTAAAACCAGCTCGCTGTATCAGCAGCGGCTGCTGGATGAGTTGAACAACGAGATTATGACGCGTCTTACGATGATCGAACAGATTTCGCTGTCCACCTCCCGCGATAACGAGATTATCTCTTTTCTTAAGGATCGGCGGGATCAATACGACACTTATCGGCGTTCCATCAACGTTGTAAATGCATTGGCCAATCTAACCTATTCGATTCCGTTGATCCAAGGCATCGATTTATATATGGAACACCCTTTTCAGCGGGAAGAGGACAATTACATCCAGTTCCGGGACCTGAACAAGCTAAACCAAGAGGCTTGGGCCGGCGCTTTTGTGAACAATGATTTCGCCTGGTCCACTGAACATGACATTAATAGCTTCCAGGGAGAAGTCCCGGTGCTCAGTTTTGGCCGCAAAATCGTGTACGATGACAAGTACCTGGGGGTACTGGTGATTCATATTAAATATAAAGAGATCGTCAAAATACTGGCCGGCCATACCTCCAATGCCAATCGGCTGATGGTGGATTCCCAGGGCAGGGAATTGGTCAGAACCGGACAAGTTTTGGACCATACGGAGCTGTCCGAATGGATCAATGCCAAAGACGAGGAATCGGGGCATGTCCGGATCCGGGGAAATGCCAAAATCGGCGATTCGCTGCTCGTATATTCCAAATTGCAGGACTCCAACTGGACGCTGGTGGAGATTTCCTCGTGGAAGCAAATCACCGAAGGCAGTTATACGCTTGCCATGGTGATCGGATTTATCGGTCTCGCCGCCAT
The DNA here is from genome assembly GCF_020179875.1 of Paenibacillus sp. alder61. Classification (NCBI taxonomy): domain Bacteria; kingdom Bacillati; phylum Bacillota; class Bacilli; order Caryophanales; family Paenibacillaceae; genus Paenibacillus; species Paenibacillus sp. alder61. The sequence continues at coordinate 14,439 of NZ_JAIUDG010000019.1, read as the reverse complement.
TTTGTCGGTCCTCCTGCTAACCCATTATCTCAGCAGCCAGTTTACGAAGCCGATCAAACAGCTTGTTACGGCCATGCGGTCGGATTTCGTCGATGGCAATAAAACGGAGCTTCCCCGCGATTACGAAAACGAATTCGGGTATCTGTTTGCCGGTTACCGCAAGCAGAACGAGCGGATTGAGGAACTGTACCGCTCGCTCGAACGGCGGTACGAGCAGCAGCGCAAAGCGGAGATTGAGGCGCTGCAGGCCAACATTAATCCTCATTTTCTCTATAATATGCTGGACCAGTTGAACTGGATGGCCATTGAAGCGGGGCAGGATGAGCTTAGCCGCATTCTTGAGCTGATGGGACGCATGTTCCGCATTGGCTTGTCGAACGGCAACAGCTTCATCACGATTGCCGAGGAGCTCGAACATATTACTTGTTATTTGGAAATCCAGCAGCTTCGCTGGGGCGAAGGGCTTGAATTCGAGATCGAAGCACCGCCGGAGCTTCGCGATTTGTATATACCGAAGCTAACGCTCCAGCCGTTCGTGGAAAACTCGATCGTTCACGGCTTTAATGCCCGGAGCCGCGGCTTTATTCGCATCCGGTTCGAGGATACAACCGATAGCTTGCAAATCACGATCGAAGACGACGGAGCCGGGCTCAGTAAGGCCGCCGACAGGAAACAGCCTCGCCGCACAGGCGGGTACGGGATGCGCAATGTGAGGGAAAGGATCGCGGGTTACTTCGATGACCGCTATGGAGTCAAACTGGCGGAGCGGGAAGAAGGCGGTGCTCGCGTCGTGGTCGATTTGCCGCGTCTGACGGAGCCTCCCCAGTCTGCGGGGAAGGATAAGTAAGAGGATTAGGAGGACAGCGAAATGTGGAAAATTGCCATTGTGGATGATGAACGTCAGGTACTTCAGGGCATGAAGCGGGCAATACCATGGGAACAGCTCGGCGCCGTATGGGCGGGTGAAGCGCTGAATGGAGCGGACGGCCTGGAAATGATCCGCGAGACAGAACCCGATATCATTATCACGGACATCTATATGCCGTCGATGAACGGCCTGGACATGATCGAACAGTTGAGAAAGGAAGGGTACGATGGCAAGATCATTATTTTGAGCGGTTATTCCGATTTCGAATACGCGAGGCAAGCGTTAAGATTTAACGTAAGTGACTACGTGTCCAAACCGATCAGCGTTCCGACGCTAAAAAGGATTTTGTCCAAGGTGGTCGAGGAACTAACGGAGGAGGAAGTGAAGCGGATCAAGCAAGGCGAGGTCGAGCAGAAACTCAAGCTTTACGAGCCTTTTATCGAAAAAGAATGGGTAAGATCCGCGGTGGTCGGAACGCTTGAGGGCACATACCGCTCTCCCGACAGCTTGCCGCGTCCATACCGGTATTGGTCGAAATGCAATCATATCGCCATCGGCATCGATACGGTCCGCGATATGCGGGCCAGTCAACTCCCTTTGACCGATTGGAACCTGTTCCGGTTTGCCATCAGCAATATCGCGTGCGAGGTGGCGCGTAAAATCTTTGCGGCGATCGAATATACCGAGCTGCACAGCTCCCGAGCGGTGCTGATCGTCCACCCCCAGCCGGAGGAGAATCGCGGGGAATTGGAGGAGCGGCTGAAGGAACTGGGCATGAAGCTGATCGAAAGCGTTAAATGTTATGTGAAGCTCCAGATTCGCGTCGGCATCGGGGAAATAAAGCAAGAATGGACGAAAATTCCCGACTCAACCGAAGAGGCCTTTCGAGCAATTGATTCGAGAACCCAGCGGCTCAGCCCTAACTACGAGATGTATAGGTACGAGAGAGAAGAGAAGGGGAGCAAAAATCAGCAGTCCGTCACTTTGTTTCCGGTCAAATTTTACGTTGAAATTGCGGGTGCGATCAAATCGTCCCAGGAGGAAGAAGCCACGGCCCTGATTGAAGAGCAAGTGAAGCTGTTGGAAAATCAGAAAGCGATTACACCGGAGTATATTCAAATGCAGGCCGGCGAGGTGTGGGGGGTATTCAACTACAGCTTATATGAAGCAGGCATTTTGCTGAATGACTTGTTCCCGAACGATCTCATCGCCAAAGAATTGATTTCGCTGACGGATCCGGTTCAACTCGGTGAATGGTTGTGTTCCAAGATATCCGTGATATGCAGAAGCCGCCAGCTTCGGGGGAACAGCAAACACCGGCAGGTCGTCGATTTCATGACTCATTATATCCATGAGCATTATGCCGAAGATGTTACGTTAGCCGAGCTTTCGGAAAAAATCTATATTTCGCGGAACCATCTGTCCATTATTTTTAAAAACATCACAGGGGAAACCTTCAACAATTACCTCACCCGCGTGAGAATCGAGAAAGCCCGGGAGCTGCTGCTTGAGCGCAACATGCTCGTTTATGAGGTGGCGGAAAAGGTCGGATACAAAAATGTGCCGTATTTCAGCACCTTGTTCAAAAAGATCACGGGAATGAAGCCGACGGATCTGATCTTAGATAAATAAGAATCATTACGGCCAAAAAGAGGTAGCCGGAGAATGACGATGAGCGATAAAGAGAAATTTGAAATTTGCAGGTTTAAAGCAAAACATAGACCCGGCTGGCGAGCTGGCGCAAAAAGCCGGGGACCTGCAATAACTTGTAAACGGAAGGCTCTGCGATTCATTCGCAGGGCTTCCTTTCGTGCCGCTCCTTTATTTATCGGCGGCCGATCGGATTTGTTTGACGAATTTCCCAGGCGAGATTCCGGCGATCTTGGTAAAACTGCGGATAAAGTTCGCATAGTCGCTAAATCCGGATTGATAGCAAGCCTCCGTTATGCTGAGGCCTTCGCAGAGATAGGATTTTGCCAAAGCAATGCGGCGATCCAGAATATATGAACGAAGCGTTAGCCCCGTGTGTTTTTTGAACTGGCGGCTGATATAAGTGCTGTTCAAATAAAACTCAGCGGCAAGACGGTTAAGCGAGATGTTCTTTGAGAGATGCGATTCGATGTACTCCATCGTTTTTCGCACAAGTTCCGGCATGATATCGGTAGAAGTAAAGCTTGCATTTTGAAATACAGAATTCGCTAAGACTAATAATTGGGCGATATAGCTATTCGCCAAAATATCTGATCCGTACGCATCGGAAACAAGGACTTCCTCCAGACCACCGGCCAATTGCAGAAATTGCTTCAACCGGGTTTCGTTCAAATGAACGATATTCCCTTTCCCCTTCGGACGGTAGTCGAAGCACTCGGATAAATGTGTGGCCGGAGTAGAAAGCCGATGCAGGTAAGATTTTTGCAGGTTGATCGTTATTCGCTCATACTCCGATTCATCCAGACTAAACGAGCGGTGCATTTCTTCCGGATGGATAACGATTAGATCGCCCGGTTTGAGATGGTAACAGCTGTTTTCGATATAAAAGTTGACATTGCCGCGAAGAAACAAATACAACTCGTACGCTTCGTGCCGGTGATAGAACGTTCCCAGGTTGTATGTAGTAGTCCTGTGAAGGTAAAGATAATCTTTTTTTATGGGATCAAATCGAAGCTCAAAGGGTTCGTTCACCTGCAACCTCCTGATCAGTTCACGCAATAAATACGGCGGAATTTGCAAAGATTATTCTTTGGATCAACTTTAAAATATGAATATCCTAGCATGATGGGATAAAATCTGCAAGCGCTTTTTTAAACAGTGGATCGGAGGATATCATGGAACTGATTATAACCGCACGGAGCAAATCTCAAGAAAGTACGGAATACACGGAACTCAAGGAGCATCAATTAGAGGCTTACGTTACAATCACCGGAGGAACCGGAGGCGTTAAAAATCCATATCAAGCCAAGGTCAAGATCCGCAATCAAGGCGGATCGTCGTGGTCTGGCGTGATCCATGTGGAATTGCCATTTGCCAAGGGGAATCCGCGCTTTTTCCTGCCCGCATTTATGTACGGCCGAAACCGCGGAGAAGCACCTCAGAACGTGCCGAATGAGTTTCCGCGTTTGAGAGAAGGAAACCCTGCGCGGCCATCGTCGCCGTGGTGGATGACCAGAAGCGACCGTTTGTCCCATCCGGCGGCGTTTGTATTCGACAGCGGCAAGATTTACGGTCTTAACAGCAGCCCTTATTTTATCCGCAAAAACGGCATCAAACAGCAGTGGAAGCCGGAACTGAACGGGGAGTTTTACCAATACGGCGGCTTCACTTGTTCTCTTGCCAAGGGAACGGTTGGATACACGCTCGGCTACGAAAATGCGCCTTTGCTGTTCATCAAATCACGTTTGGTTAAGGAACGCGCGCCTCTGGGTGAAAATTGTTTTGAATTGGCGGCGGCAGAGTCCGTGGAATTGACCATGGATTTGTACGAGTACGAATCCGAATCCGGGCTGGGCATCAATCCGGCGCTCGAAGAAATCTATTACCGTTATCACCAAGGCCCCAGAAAAGCCAGCGATATCAAAACTGCCGCCGCCGATTTATCCAAAGCGATTTTTGAATACGCCTGGCTGCCCGAAGACCGGAGTTATTCCGCGTTTGTCTATGAGGACAAGGAAACGGGCGGTTACCGGTACCATAAGATTATATCGATCAGTTGGACGGACGGATTGACGGTGGCGACTCCGGTTTTGATGGCAGCCTTGCGGCTGGGTGACGAGTCTATGCGCGAACAAGCCCTTTCCTGTATCGAGCATATCGTTGAGCATTCCCTAAATCCGGCTTCCGGGCTTCCCTTTGAGGCGTATCATGACGGGAAGTGGAGTACCCGCGGCTGGTGGTTTGACGGGATGCGCACGCCCGGACATTCCGCTTATCTGTGTGCGCAGGCGATGTTTTATATTATGAAGGCCTACGAATTTGAAAAAAGACTCAAAAATTGCCTCCATGAGGATTGGATGATATTCGTCAAGAAGGTTCTTCTTCAGCTGGAAAAGACTAAAAACACGGATGACGAATATCCGACGATTTTGTCCGAGCGAACCGGAGCCGGCCTTGAATACGATTCCTTCAGCGGAGCGTGGTGCATGGCGGCTTTGGCCTATTGCAGTTGGCTTACGGGTGACAGAACCCATTTCGACAGCCTGAAGCGTAGCGAAAGACATTATTATCAGACCTACGTGAAGCGTATGGAATGTTATGGGGCCCCGCTTGATGCGGATAAGGCACCTGATTCGGAAGGGATTTTGGCGTATATCAAAGCCGTTCGATACCTGCACGCCATGACCGGAGATGAACTCTATCTGGAGCATATGAGGGATGCCCTTTGCTACGAGTTCACGTTCAAATTCTGTTACAATTCCCCTGTCAAGGTGCCGCCGCTTAGCACCACCGGCTGGTCCAGCTGCGGAGGCAGCGTCACCTCGGTCGCCAATCCGCATATCCATCCGATGTCCAGCAACCTCGTGGATGAAATGCTATACTTCTCCGAACACGCCAAAGATAAATATGTCAGAGACCGGATGATGGATACCATTGGATGGGGATGCCAGACCTACAACCGTTATGATATGGAATTCGATTACGGGAAAAAAGGCTGGATGTCTGAACGGTTTTGTCATTCCGAAGGTTTGGTGACCGAGAAGTACAGTGACGGAACACCGGCCGGCACCTGGTTCTGCCTGATGCCTTGGGCCAGTGGCAGCGTTATCGAGGGCTTGGTTGGCGACTGCTGGGATACGCTGGTCAAGTAATTTATGGGAGAAGGAAACGGAGGACCCGAACAGTTGAAACAAGGGCAATTACCCGCTGCTCACTTCCGGAAGCATATCGGGGGAGTATGGGCCGGGACATAACTCTTACGTGAAGGGTGAGAACGGAACGATTTGGTGCGTGTACCACGCTCGCCCTGGCATTGGCCAACCCCGTTGCTCGGGTCTCCGCCGCGTACATTTCGACATCGACGGTGAACCGATGCTAGGACTGACGGAAGAGAGGGATTTGAATCCTGAGCTTGCGTCCGTATTTCTGAACGTGCTGGTGCCATGAACCTTTCTACCTTTTTATTGGGAGTTCCAATTTATGCTAATATAATAGTGTTTCTAATGGAAAAGTAGAAGAGGCTGAATGATTTTACAGGAAATCGGAATGACAATCGGAAAGTACAGAAAAAACAGAGGATACGTTTTAGTTTAGCTGCCGAAGTATAAATGATAAAAGGAGTGGCGAGATCCATGACGCAGCTTTACCTGATAAGACATGGAGAGGCTTGTATTATAAAGGATGGCATCGTTAATGATTACGGACTAACAGAGCTGGGCGTGGTGCAAGCCAGGAAATTAAGAGATCGGCTAGTTAGATCAGGGGAAATCCGGGCGGATGTTTGGATAGCAAGCTCATTTCTTCGGGCGAAGCAGACCGCTGAGATCATTGCCGAAGGGCTAAAAGTTTCTGTTGTTTTGGATGATGATCTTCAAGAGATGCGTGCTGGTCAAGCGCTCGGCATGAACAAAGAGACTCTGGACGAATTACTGGCCTTGCATAACCCTAAGCAGTACCCGTTTTCCGTGATAGCACCCGGAGCCGAGAATTGGCCTCAATTTGTTTTGCGTGTAGGGTCAGCCCTTAATCGAATTTGTCACCAATACGAGGAAAAGACCATAGCAATCGTGTGTCACGGGGGTGTGATCGATTGCTCGTTTCAGTTTTTTTTCGGATTAAACGCCTTTGAAATGCCGAAAGTTGGATTGCAAACGGACCATACATCCATTACGCACTGGTCCAAGCAAGAAGATAAGACTTGGTCACTCATAAAGTATAATGATGCCCGACATTTGGAAGGGCATTGACTGGCAATTTATCTTCATTAGACGAAAAATAGAGAAGTAGTGAAGCCGCTAAGGCAGAATGGGGGGAAGTAACCGGAGATAGGGGAAGCATTTTACATAATAAATTAACCTGTGTTAAATTTATTTACACTGAAGTTAATACTTGGGGGCAATCATAATATCCCATTAAGGGAATAAAAAAGCCAAGGACAAAATCGCGTTGTACAAAGCCTATGGAACTTAATTCCCTAAAATTTATTAACTTTATAATATAAATAGAGATAGAATTTATTAAAGGATGGGATTACGTTGGTTAGGAAACAAAATACTGTTCCATTTTTGAAAAGATACTGGGTATCTTCTATCGGTGTGTTTTTGTTGTCACAAATATTCTTTATGATATCTGAAGCAACAGGACGGAAAATTAATTACAGAGATACCGATGGAACGCTACTTGGAAAGATTCTGAATACTCCAATATTCGCTGAATGGTTTAATTTCTACGAAACGCCCCAATATAATTTACTCACAGTCTTTTTTTGTATCTTTTTCCTTTTTCCTGGAATAATAAGTGCAATAAAAAATGGTTTTCCACGCTATATCTAGGAATCTTCATTCAACCAAAGGAATGCGAATACCAGTTGCTGCTTTGAACTCGTAAGTTGTGTGTAATTATGGCCATGTTCGTGTCTGTGTCATAATAGGGGAATAATTCAATAGTACGCCCGAGGTGGAGAACGTCTTCAAATGCTCCGGCATGTTTGCCCGCATAGTTGAATGGACTGAGCCGAAACAATTTCGGATCAGTCCATTTTGCTTGGTATAGGTAATGCTATATTGTTCTTTTATTTCAACGACACATACTTAAACGACATAATGAAATCAAACAAATCTCGGCCAATTTAAGTATTTAACATTTCGGGATTGGACTAACGGGAAACAATACCGATGAAGCTTCAAAATCTGATATACGAGAGAATGTTAGTCAGATGAGCTTGTTTTTTGATGCAAATAAATAGGCGCCGATACCCGCGGCAATGGATAGATTCAGGGAATCCACGTCGGGGGTCTGTGCTAATTTCAAGCCGGTTCCCACATACTGAGGCTGGAAAAAGAACAAATGTGGAAACTATTGGGGGTAACTGGCTTATGATAAACTGAGTGTAAAAGAGTATGAAGATCCATTCAGCAGAAACAGTCGCAAAAAGAAGTTAGAACGTGGTCAAAAACATATTCCTTTACAGAGCAAAATAAAAGTTGGAAAAGAGGCTTTTAATCAATGAAAAGTAATATTATTTGGGGATTAGTATTATTAGCGCTGAGTTTGTTTCTTAAGCCATTATTGGCGACAGTAGGGCTAGATGAAAGATTGTTCGGATTGCACTGGCAAGGTGAAACTGTGTTTTCATTGAGTCCATTCTTAGTTCGGATTATTCTAGCAGTAATTGGAGTTATTATGCTTATCATCGGTGGTAGGCAAGTTGCAAAGCAGAAGAAAAAATAGTTGAAAGTATCCCTAGCTCCTTTTCGTGGTAAAATGTTTCAGAGGACAGACGCGTCTTCATTTGACGACCGAGCAGGGATCGCCGGCCCCGGACGTCAAAGATACGCTGAAGCCCGAAAACCGATCAGCAGCTCGGTATCGGCAATATCCCGAAGGCTGGGACAGCATCCTGCCGGAATTGGCCGGCGTGAAAAACACCCATGTCGCAAGCAGCAGTGGGGCGCGTTCTACGGCACGAATTTGGACCTGCAGCTGCGGCGCCGCGGCATCGATACGAGTATGCGAACATATTTTTCCGCGGATCGGCAAAATCCGGACGACGGATGAAATCGTTTCGTCTTGGAACAAAAATGAATCAATGGACTCTTAATTGTCGCTGGTTGAATTATCATTAGCTTCGCGGTGGCGGCCCCGCCAGTCTTTTATCGTTAAGCAAAACCGCAATCATTATGATGGTTGATTTTCGTTTTGAACGGTATGTGGTGCATAAGCGCAAAGAAAGACGCGTACGCCTTCAGTAATGATACGTTTGGTTTGTTCCTCCTCTAACGTCCCGATTTTTCTTGGTTGATTAAATACCATTAAAAACGTTAATGCAGCGAAGTGCTTCGCAGCCATTTTAGGATCGGGCACATCGAGTAATCCTTTTTGGCCAAACTCTGTAAATCTCCTGATAATCCCCTCTTCAGAAGCGTTATCCAGGCTTTCCAAAAACGAGTCCGGCAGGTTGGCGGCTTCCACCATAAGCAGACGGGTCAAAGCCATGTAATCGGACGAACCGTTCGCAGAAGCAACGATTTGTTCGCAAAATAAGATGAGCGCCTGCTCAAGACTCTCAAACTCCCAGAGATGGTCTGAAATCCCTCGATCAATCATATTCAGAACCGCCGAACTGGTTTCTTCCACAACGGCAAGCAGTAAGTTCTGTTTGTCGCCATAATAATCATAAACTGTTCGTTTGGAAACTCCCGCTTTAGCTGCGACCGCATCGACGCTTGAACGATCAAATCCATCTGAAAGAAACAGCTCTCGCGCCGCCGCAATAATTTTAGCCCGCTTGTCTGAAGAGCCCTTGCGGATCTTTTTGTTTTCCATATTATCCATTCTTACGTGTCCCCTTTATAGATAAACTATCAGAAATCCATTTAGAGTTCTGCTTTACAAACTACACTGCACGGTGTAGTATAACAAACATGGTATATCAAATCAATGATTAAGGAGGCTTCTATCCATGAACGCCATGCCGTCTTTTGTAGATGTTCTCATTGTCGGGGCCGGACCCACAGGGCTTACACTGGCCTGCGATCTTGCTCGCCGAAAAGTTGACCATCTTGTTATTGAACGAAGCACCTTATATAACACTGCATCTCGCGCCAAAGGTATACAGCCTCGCTCGCTTGAAGTCGTCGATGATTTGGAGGCCGTTCGCTACATTATTGACACAGGTGTTGTGGACCTGCCTGTTCGTTATTATACCGCAGATGGCAGGAGTGTGGACAAACCTGCAATTACCGTTGCAGCCAGCGCCGAACTTGCGACACCTTATCGTGATCCGGTCTGGATTGCTCAATTCGATGTGGAAAAAGCACTGCGCAGCCGATATGCAATGCTTGGCGGTCAAGTTGAGTTGGGCGTGGAAGCTGCAGGGCTTGTTCAGGATTTGAATGGTGTAACGGTAACCGTGAATACACCACTAGGAGTAGAGCAAATTCGCGCTCGTTATGTAGTCGGCGCTGACGGGGGCAAAAGCAATATCCGCAAGTTTATTCATTTGCCGCTGATTGGGGAAACACACGAGCATGAGCGGTGGTATCTTGGCGATGTACGATTGGAAGGGTTAGATCGTGACCATATCCATATCTGGACATCTTCGGAGGGGATGGTCGGAGTGACACCGCTGCCAAAATCCGATATTTGGCAGCTGCAGGCTACAATTCCGGCAGACATCACTGACCCAGAGCAGCCTACGTTGGAGGCGTATCAAGCGATGTTTGACCGTCGCGCCGGGGCCGGGCGCGTACAGCTCACGGATGCTTCCTGGCTGTCCATCTACCGGGTCAACGTCCGTATGGTTGAATGTTACCGCAACGGCCGGGTTTTGCTTGCCGGCGATGCTGCCCATGTTCATTCGCCGGCCGGCGGTCAAGGCATGAATACGGGGATGCAGGACGCATACAACCTTGGCTGGAAGCTGGCGGCTGTCATACGCGAAGCGGACACCGCTTTACTCGACACGTACGATGAAGAACGCCGCCCTGTGGCTCAAGCTGTGCTTGAGGATAGCACGAAAAAGATGGGAGAGGTCGTAGGAACGGCGACTCAAGGTGGAGGGTTGTCCCAAACTTTGAGCAACATATCCGACGATCTGACAAGCGGGCTTCTCATTTCCTATCGGTCAAGTTCTCTTATCCGTCCGTCTGCTCGAACCTATGCTACCCGTTCATATCCCGGAGATCGTGCTCCTAATGCTACGGACCTGCAGGGCACCGGGTTTGCAGGAAGTGTCTTTGACCTATTGCGCGGCCCGCACTGGACGCTTTTGGCTTTTGCAAGCTGCATTGGTCCTTCTCTGAAAAACTTCACTAACGATGAACTCCATGTGCATTATATCCTGCCATCGAACGCGGAGGGGACGGAAGGCATTATCGACACAGCAGGGAATGCCTATCGAATTTACGATGTGGCAAGCGAAGAACTCGTATTGATTCGTCCCGACGGTTACATCGCACTGCGTACCACCATTGAGGATACCGCATCGATCTTGAATTACTTGGATTTTATTTATCGCGAAAACTGATTTGAAAAAGCTGGCGGTATTCTTTGGCAACATCTCACGTGACAACCGGCACTTTTAATGCACTGAGTTTAAATTGAGGATACGGGAAGGACTGTTACTATGGAAGAAATTATTCGAACCGTTGACCTGACAAAGCAATTCGGAAATAAAGTCATTGTAGATCGCGTCTCGCTTTCCGTTAAAAAAGGAGAAATCTATGGGTTTCTGGGGTTGAATGGCGCAGGTAAAACGACAACCATTCGAGCTCTTCTCGGAATGAGCAAACCTTCTTCCGGAGAAGTGTATTTGTTTGGTCAGCGCTGGACGAACAAAAATACCGATTTGTCAAGACGAGTAGGTTATATGGTAGAAGTTCCTTACGCCTACCCTAACTTTACAGTTAGGGAAAACTTGAATTTAATGGCCAGGTTGCGGGGATTATCCGTTCCAAGGGCAGTTAACGAGATCATGGAGAAATTGAATCTGACCCAATATGCGGATAGCAAGGCTAGAGATTTATCACTTGGTAATGCGCAGAAACTTGGATTGGCCAAAGCGTTAATTCATAAGCCGGACGTTCTGATTCTCGATGAACCAACCAATGCGCTTGATCCAGCCGGAATTGTCGAGGTAAGGGAAATGCTGAAAGCTCTGGCTTCCCAACATGGAGTTACCGTGTTTATATCCAGCCATATCCTTGAGGAAATGTCCAAATTGGCTTCGCGAATCGGCATTATTCACAAAGGCGTATTGCTTGAAGAGCTGACAACAAAAGACTTTGAAACCATACGCCGAAAGCAGTTGATGATCGTAACAAAGGATGCTCGGAAGGCTCAAGCTATTCTTTCAGACTCCGGGTATGGAGTGCATCCGACTCTAAATAACTGCCTTGCGCTATCGGATGATCATGCTGTGAAACATCCTGAACATATTGCTAAACTGCTTGTTCATCAAGGAGTACCACTCACCATGCTTAAAATTGAAGAAGAGAATTTGGAGAGTTATTTTCTCAAATCAATTGGAATTGAGGGGGGGAAATCAAATGAAACAGTTGTTGACAGCCTGCAGCGTTGAAGTTTACAAATTGCGTCGGTCCTTTGTTTTGTGGGGCACGCTTTTGTTTATATTGTTTGTCATCACGTTGTTCGTAGGACAACCCGATTGGCCTTCTTTTTTTGAACGTACTGCATTTTTGTATGCATCCGTGTTTGGGCTGCTGGGGTTTGGATTGGTAACAAGCTGGACATTTGGCCGTGAGTATTCCGATCGGACGCTCAAGGATTTGCTCGTTTTGCCTATATCGCGCGGTAAAATTGCGATTGCCAAATATGTCGCAGTTATTTTCTGGTGTTTTGTAATGATGTTGATCAGCTTTGCGTATGCCTTAATACTTGGTTTTGCTATTGGACTTCCCGGCTTTTCGTTTGCGATTGTACAACATTATTTGTTTCTTATACTTATCATCGGCGCACTCCACCTATTATTAAGTGCACCTCTTGCCCTGTTAGCCTGTATATCGCGTGGTTACCTGGTGCCAATCGGTTTTGCCTTTACAACTTTAATGTTGGCATTGGTATTCGGTCCTACCGCCATTGGAGCTTACCTGCCTTGGTCCGTACCTGCCTTGCATTTGCAGGAAAGCGGAGTCGCTTTATTTCCCTTGTTGGGTACCAGTTATTTACTGGTTCTCTTAATAGGACTCATAGGCCTCATTGGGACGGTTAAATGGTTACAAAACAGAGAACAGTGATGATTTTATCAGGAAGACTTAAGTAAGAATCCTTGGCTGTGATGAAGACCCAGTGAAGGATAATGCCGGTGGACAAGAAAATAGCCTTATAAGAACCTGCGCCCAGCGCGGGTTTTCTGTTTTAAGGGATCCAGTTTCTTGCTCTGAGGAAAAGAAAAGGACTTAATTCCCAGTCGAAATAGACAAACGAATGGTACCATGCCGATTTGTTTTCTGAATTCCGTCTCACTGGACATAAATGAGATTGAAAATCATTATCATTTATGCTATCATGATTTTTGTTCAGTAGTGAACAAAAAGGCCCACCGACTGCAGCAGCTAATGAACTTGGCCTGCAACAAATAATACAAGAGAGGGGAGATTGGGCAATTGGAGTTTCTGTATCCATCTAAACGTCATCTTTACGAGCAGTACTTAAAAATGCTGCATCTGAATGAGTTGTATACTGAACATGAAATTGACATGTTTCGGCAACAAGCCAGAGAGCAACAGATTGACATGCTCTCTAACAATATTACAAGTGTGCACGTTATCGATTGCATCGGTGATTATGAACCTATAAACCATACCGGAATTGTGAAGAAAATGGATTTGTCCAAAGCAAGCATTACTAATATTTGCTCAAAGCTGCTGGAAACGGACTTTATTAGGAGAAGTCAACTGAACAACAATCGGAAGGAGATTTATTTTAGCTTAACGGATAAGGGGAGACGGGTTTATCATTTGCATAAAAAACTGCATCAAGAGAAAGAAGAGGGGTTCTACCAATTTATCGAATCCTATTCTGAGACGGAGTTACAAACGATCGGAAAATTTATGAGTGATTTGCTGGCGCGCGCCGAACAACTCTACGGAAGGGAAGTTAGGGAGAATGACGACCTTAAAGATTGAGGATTTAAGATCCAAGATTGAAGGGAAAGAGATTTTAAAAGGGCTCACACTGGAGATTCATGGCGGCGAGATTCATGCGATTATGGGACCTAATGGGACGGGAAAAAGCACGTTGGCTTCGGCCTTAATGGGCCATCCCAAATACGAAGTTACGGATGGCGAGGTGACATTGGACAATGAAGACCTTCTGGAGATGGAGGTGGATGAGCGTGCCCGGGCGGGCTTGTTTCTCGCAATGCAATACCCGAGTGAAATTGCCGGCGTAACGAACTCGGACTTTCTCAGAAGTGCCATCAATGCACGGCGTGAAGAAGGCGATGAGATCTCCTTAATCCGTTTTGTCCGTGAAATGGAGAGCAAAATGAAAGGGCTGGAGATGAATCCGGAATTCGCGCATCGGTATTTGAATGAGGGATTCTCCGGCGGCGAAAAAAAGCGGAATGAAATTTTGCAAATGATGCTGCTTGAACCCAAGTTTGTGATTCTGGACGAAGTGGATTCCGGGCTTGATATTGATGCCTTGCGTATTGTGGCGAATGGTGTTAATGAGATGCGCAGCCCGGATCGAGGTTTTTTAATCATCACCCACTATCAACGCCTGTTGAATTATATCACCCCGGATTTTGTGCATGTCATGATGCAAGGCCGGATTGTCAAATCCGGCGGCCCGGAGCTTGCCCATCGTCTGGAGGCTGAAGGGTACGATTGGGTCAAAGAGGAGCTAGGGATTACGGATGAGACGGTAGGCGAAGAAGTTTAAAAGCGGAGGAGGAA
>NZ_JAIUDG010000018.1:0-133436 GCF_020179875.1 Paenibacillus sp. alder61 | reverse complement strand
TGCGAAAAAAGATGCAAATCTGCAGGCATTTCCAGCGATTTTAGAGAAACGAGCCGGTTTCGTCGAAAATTCCTGCAGATTTGCAGGTATTTAGAAATTTTGAGTCCAAACAGGAAAAAAGCATGCACATATGCAGGAATTCTATGTTATCAAGGTGGTCTGAAGGGGGACTAGTAATAATCGCACCCCTTCAGGGGTAGTCAAAAGCGGCAACGGCATAGTAGCTTGAACGAAATGAAAGCTAGCGCCTTTAGACGCGAGCCGGTAATAAAGGCTTATAGCCTTAAAGCAAACCACCCGTTCACACGGATTGTTGTCCGTCCATTTGGTGACCACCTCGTAAGTGCTGCTGGTGACGCTGGAGCCCCTAAACATGGTTTTTCCATCCAGTAACCCGTCCGTATAAGCACAAGTTTTAGCCTGAAACATAACGGCCAACAGTGAGAAAAAAGCGGCTGAACCTACCATTTTCCATACTTTTCGCATAATCTCCCTCCTTTGAACATTTTATTGATGCCAGAATAGCATATCTACTATTTAATATATATAAACTCGGAAGATTCATACGATCTCCGTCCGTTTTACCAAAGCAGGTCAATTTTCTCCTAGTAAAAAAGCCGTTCCCAAGGCGGGGCAGCGTGAATTCGTCATCACACCGCATCCAAGCGGATGACTTTGGAGAAACTTTTTGGAGTTTCGGTGCGTTAGTAATATGGGTGGTTCTTAAGTAGATTCTTAAGATGATTCACGTTTATGTTCCACTTATGCATAGAAGAAGTCGGGGAGCGGTTAAGATGAACTATTGGCAAAAAGGGCTGGTTATCGGGATTACAACTTTATCGCTGTTTACGGGGAGCCTTTCGGCTTTTGCGCAATCGGCTACGAACGCACCGAGCGTTTATATTAACGGGAAGCTGGAATGGGAGGCCATTCAGCAGCGCAACCGGACCTTTGTACCGCTTGCGGCCTTGAAAGATCCGGCCTGGAGCATCGGCTATGAAGCAAAGACGAGGTCCGTGGTGTTATCCAGCCCGGGGCAAAAAAAGACGATTCAACTGAAACAGGGACAGAAGAGCGCCGAGGTGAACGGCAAAACGAAGGCCCTGGATGCGGCCGTAATCATGAAAGATGGGCGCACCTATGTGCCTCTCCGATTTATTTCGGAAGAATTAAACGCGTTTGTCAGTTATAATAAAGAGCGGAATCGCGTCGTGATTCGGACACCGGAAGGACAACGCGATTATGACACTCTCATGGGCGGGGATTTGGCCAAAGCCCGGGAAGTAGCCGTCGGTTTGCAGCTCGTATATGATAATACGTTCAAGGAGCTTCCCGTCACCGGGGAGGGGTTCACCACCACCCACACTTTTCCCAAAGGAGAGGCGCTCAGACTGCTGCGGGATTACAAAGGAATGACCTGGTATGCGGAAGTGAATGAAGAAGGCTTGCTGACGGTCAAGTGGCAGAAAGATGCTTTGGGTGACAAAAAAGAGGCGGGTGTTCCTCCGAAACCATTTCCTGAAGCGGTTTTTTTCAGCGAGAACCCTATGGTAGAACTGCTGATTTACGGAACGGTTAACAAAGAAGGGGTATACGAGGAAGCCGGGCGAATAGACCAGGGCCAAGCGGGGGCGTATCAGAACGCTAGAATCGTTCCGGTGGAGGGAGAAGAACGAACCGATCGGCGACACTAACAACATGACTTACAAAGGAGCATCTGAATGAACACGATTGAAGCCATTATTTTAAATTTTGAAGAAATCAGACGCCGAAGCATTAAAGTCTGGGAGAGCATACCGACGGAAAAACTGGACTGGAGGCCGGATGCGGAAGCCTTGAGCATCAAGGAAATGGTCCGACATGTTTTGGACAGCGAACACTATTATCATTTGGCCCTGGTTCAAGGAGGGAGCCTGGCGTCGTACGATTCCCCTTATGACAGCCGGGAATTCACGACGGTTGGGGAGGAACTGGCCGCAGCCGCTCCTTACCGGGAACAATTTTTGGCGACCGTCAAAGCTTATAGCCCGGAAGACTTGACAAATATTCAAATTGACCGGAGCGATGTCGGCTATGTTCGCTCTCTTGGCGATATGCTGATGCGCATCGCTTATCACGAAGCGGTTCACACCGGTCAACTGCTGGACTATATGAGGACGGCGGGAATCCCGCGGCCAAGGGTCTGGGATTAATAGGGATAAACGAGGTTATTGGCGAATGTGCACACTCGTCCCGATCGGCACCAGCCCGGCTAGTTCAACGACATCCTGATTGTACATACGCACACAGCCATGGGAAACCAGTTTTCCGATCGAGGAGGGGTCGTTGGTTCCATGGATGCCGTAGTGGGGTTTGGACAATCCCAGCCAATAGGCTCCGAAGGGGCCTCCGGGGTTGGGCGCCTTGTTGACAATCGTGTAATAGCCTTCGGGCGTCTGTGTCAGCATGGTGCCGATTCCGACGGGAAACCCGCGAACCACCTTGTTCTGATCCAGCAGATACAACATTCGATCGGACAAATCCACAATGATGCGATAGTTCGGCATTCTTTGATCACCCTCCTTTTTGATTTCAGTGTATGGGAAACGGGCGGAGAGGGACTGGGCTAGCGCAGACTATGATTGTAAAGGTGAAAAAATGATGGAACAGTATTCCGTAATTCCATATCAAGAACAGCATCATGACCGGCTGGTAGACATTTGGCTGCGGGCGGTGCGTGAAACTCACATTTTTTTAACGGAAGAAGATATTCTTTTCTACCACGACCTCGTCCGCGGTGGAATGCTGAACGAAGTCGAGATCTGGGTAGCGCTTAACGAGAGCGAGGAGCCGGCGGGCTTTATCGGTATGAGCGGCAAGCACATTGAAATGCTGTTTATCGACCCTGCCTGTCACAAAAAGGGACTGGGGAGCCGGTTGATCCGGCATGTCGAGAGTTTGAAGGGCGCCCGGCTCACCGTGGATGTCAATGAGCAGAATCCGGGGGCTTGCGCGTTTTATCAAAAGTACGGATTCGTCCAAATCGGCCGGTCCGAGCTGGATGGATCGGGCAGATCGTTTCCGCTGCTTCATATGGAATTGCAAAAATAATAAGAACGTCCGATGAAAACTGCCGAATGGCAGTTTTTTATTTAAATTCAGGATTTCGCGGAATTGGGCCCGAGGAGGTCGGCATATATTGAAAAGAAGGACAATCCATGCCATGCTCAAGGAGGGACCCGCTCGTGACGAAAAAAAGATGGAGAAACTATGCGCTATGGGTTAGCGTCGCTTCCCAACTGCTTCTGCTTATTCAGTTAATCGGGCATCTGACCGGGCTATTTGAACTTAGCGACGTGATGGCCCGCGAGATCTTGACGGCTGTCGACCTCTTGCTCGGGATTTTGGCAACCCTTGGGATCATCTCTAACCCTACAAAACCGGACGCCAAAGGATATAATCTATAGCTTGTTTTCGCTTTCGGGAGCGAGTTGCCATAGGCATGAAGCCGGCAGCCCGCTCTTTTTGCATGCGAGAATAATCTATGGGAAAGGTACAAATGATGAGGTTAGCCGCGATTTGAAGAACCCGAGGAGATGATGAATAACATGCCTATGGCACCCGGAACGCTCGGAGCCCACGAGGCTTTGGAGGTTCATGAACTATTGAATTTCAAGACGCTCTGCGCGGCCAAATCCAAGCTGCTGCAAGGGCTGGTTTTTGACCAAGAACTCAAGGACTTGATGGAGAAAGACGTGCAGCAATCGCTGCGGGACATCTCCAACCTGCAAAGCCTGTATCAAAAAGCTTCTTTTCAGACGGAAATCCCGGAATTCCGGCCCACACCTATTTTGGATAAAGGATGACAAAGCGATGAAAACGAATCCGATGAACTTGCCCCCCATGGACCAACTGGACCCTGTCAATGCGCTGAATATGCCGGAAACGTCGGACATGACTCTGGCGATGGATTTGCTAATGCGGGCGAAGGAAGGGGTCCGCAATACGGCTACCGCGCTGACGGAATCCGTCCTCCCGCAAGCGCGGGTGTTACTGCGGGGACAACTGCATCAAGCCATTCAACTGCATCAGGAAATCGCGGAGCTTATGGTGCGGAAAAAGTGGTTCCATCCCCATGACCTGCAGGAGCAGTATCAGCTGGACCAGCTTTCCGCCCATAAAACGGTACAGATTGCCCAAATGAAACTATATCCGGACGATACGCGCCGTATGGGGATGTTTGATCGTACTCCGGATGAGCATATGGAGGGAAGTCAAGCATGAAAGCCGTAACCTATCAAGGCTTGAAAAATGTGGCGGTCAAGGAAGTCCCCGACCCTAAAATCGAGAAACCGGACGATATGATCGTGCGGATGACCACAACGGCGATTTGCGGTTCGGACCTTCACTTGCTGCACGGCATGATCCCCAATGTGCATGAGGATTATATCATCGGCCACGAGCCGATGGGTATTGTGGAAGAAGTCGGTCCGGAAGTGACCCGGTTAAAAAAAGGGGATCGGGTGGTGATTCCGTTCAATATCAGCTGCGGCGAATGTTTTTATTGCAAAAATCAGCTGGAGAGCCAATGCGATAACTCCAACGAGAACGGGGAAATGGGCGCGTATTTCGGGTATTCCGGAACTACCGGCGGCTACCCGGGCGGACAGGCGGAATATTTGCGGGTTCCGTACGCGAATTTTACTCACTTTAAAATCCCGGAAAACTCCGAGATTCCCGACGAAAAGCTTTGCCTCATCGCGGACGCGATGACCACGGCTTATTGGAGCGTGGACAATGCCGGAGTAAAAGACGGGGACACCGTTATCGTTCTGGGCTGCGGTCCGGTAGGTTTGCTGGCCCAGAAAATATGCTGGCTGAAAGGCGCAAAACGGGTAATCGCCGTCGATTACATCGATTACCGGCTGCGTCACGCCAAGAAAACGAACCGGGTGGAGATCGTCAACGCGGGGGAACAGGACGCCACCGGAAGCTATCTTAAGGAGCTTACCAAGGGGGGCGCCGACGTGGTGATCGATTGTACCGGCATGAGCGGAAAAATGACCCCCATGGAATCTCTGGCTGCTGGAATGAAGCTCCACGGCGGTGCGCTGGGCGGAGTGACTACGGCAGCCCAGGCCGTCAGAAAGGGCGGAACGATCCAAATTACCGGCGTATACGGCGGCAGATACAACGGATTTCCGCTGGGGGATATTTTCCAACGAAATATCAATATAAGGACAGGTCAGGCGCCCGTTATTCACTACATGCCGTACATGTACGAGTTAGTCGATACCGGCAAAATCGATCCGGGCGATATTGTTACCCATGTGATTCCCCTCAGCGAGGCCAAACGGGGATACGAGATTTTCGATACAAAGACGGACGATTGCATTAAAGTACTGCTGAAACCTTAAGCTTGGAATGGAGGTAAAATCGAAGATGAGTTATGCGCTGCACGAAACGCTGGAGGTTCATGAGCTGGCCGCCTTCAAAACGGTATGTATGACCAAATCGAAAACGATGCGAGGCCTGGTTTCGGACGAAGAACTGAAGCGGATTCTCCAGGAAGATGCCGACGTTTCCGCCAGGCAGCTGGAGGAGCTGGAAGCGGTCCTGAAGCGGGCCGTACAATAAAGGAGGGGTACGGATTGAACATCTTGCTGGAATATTTCACCGGGATGAAATCGATGACGGATCAGATCATCGCCATGGACCTCTTGATCTCGGCCAAGAGCGGGGTCAGAAATTATGCGATGGCGCTGACGGAAGCGGGAACGCCGGAGATCAAGGAAATGCTGAGCAGGCAGTTGGAGGAAGCCATCGATTTGCATGAAAAGATCTCTCTGTACGTAATGGAACGGGGTTGGTACCATCCTTGGAATGTCAGCGAGCAAATCCGGCTCGATCTGCAGAATATCGAAACAGCCATGAAGGTGCCGAGCCTGGGCTGAAATCCATAAAAAACACCGCTCAAACCGATTGCTACCCGGCTTGAGCGGTGTTTATTCCGTAAATCAGGCATTCAGGTCGTGCAGGCCCGGGCTGTGTTCGTTCGGCAGCTCAGGCAGGATTGGAAGCGGATAGCCTTCCGGCGGGGCCGTGACCTCCAGGGTTCCGCCGTTTCGGCTAGGCGTCTGGCCGCTGAAAATTTCGCCGATTCGGGTCGGATCGAGCCGAAAGTTGAACTGGGCGTTATGGAAGCCCATATCGACGTATTTGCGGCACTCCGGATACTTGTTGATGTCATAGTTCGGCACGGGGAACAGCTTCCCCCAATGGACGCCGAGCGTCTCCAGCGCCTTGGCAAACGCGTTTTGGTGCGCGTTGTCGCGGACGATTAGAAAAGCCAGCGTTTCGCGGAACGTTTTGTTGGAGCTCATCTCGTAAATGCGGGATTTTTGCAGGACGCCGGTTGACTCCAGCACCAGGTTGTCCAGCAGATCGCTGATGAGGTTCCCGTGGCTGTATACATAGTTCCCGTTCCATGGGTTGCCTGCGGCATCAACCGGGAGCGAGCTTTGGGCCCCCATGATGAAATGGTGGGGGTTGGCATGCCTAACCGCTTCATCCAGCGGCGCACCATCGGCTCCGGCATTGCCGGGCATCGGTTCGCCCGAGCCGGTCAGCAGTTGGTTAATCGTGTGCTGAACCAATTCAACGTGGCTGATCTCCTCCAAAAACACCCCGCGGATCAAATCACGAAATGGTGTGGCATTCCCGCGGAAGTTGTTGCTTTGGAAGAAAAACTGCATCATCGTGCGCATCTCGCCGAAACGTCCGCCAAGCGTCTCCTGTAAGACCTTGGCAGCCTCCGGGTCCGGCTTGTCCGGAACGATCATGTTGATCAAATCCTCTTTATAGAAATACATGCGGCACCTCCTGTGAAATTTGGCACGGTCTATAGAGAAACTAAAGCTTTCCTAGTTTGTCTCCTTCTGCAGGAGTTATGCGAAAAAATCCCCCGAACCGTCAGCGGTTCGGGGGATTCAGGGGAGTCTTTTACAGCGACTTTCCTTTATTCACCAAATACGGAGGTGTTCCCGGCGTAGAATGCTGATGCGGGGCCGGAGGGGCCAACTCGGGTTGCTGACCCATCGCCTGCGGCTTGGCCACGTACTCAAAGTTTCCTGTTCCGTCGTACAGCGGGCCGCTCGCCCACCGTCCCATGCTGCTCTCTTCGCCCTCGGAGAAGTTCAGGAACTGGCGCGAGGCCTCTTCCACGGTCAGCTCCCGCGGGAACGAAGCCGGAGCGATCGGACCGTCCAGTTGCTCGATTTCCTCGATCGCCGCCAGCCACTGATTCTGGTGCATAATATCGCGCGCGATCATGAAGGAAAGCATCTCGCGTACGCCCGGATCCGTCGTTTGCTCATACAAGCGAACAACCTGGAGAAGCCCTTGCGATTCCGCGTTCAGATTGGCGCGGAAATCCGCCAGGAGGTTGCCGCTGGAGACGATGTACCGGCTGTTCCACGGGAAGCCGTTACTGTCCGTCGGCGTGGCGCCGAGCCCGGAAACGATAACGTGCTGCGGGTTCATGCCGCCGAGTGCAGCCCCGATCAGCGGGTCTTTGGCGGCTTCTTCCAACTGATCGGCAGGCGCCCCATCCAACAGCTGGGCGATCATCGTGCACAGCATCTCGACATGACCGATTTCCTCGGTGCCGATATCCAGCAGCATGTCCCGATATTTCCGGTCGGCCCGGCAATTGAAGCCTTGAAACAAGTACTGCATCATCACCGACATTTCGCCGAACTGCCCCCCGAGCACCTCTTGCAGCTTGCGGGCATAGGCCGGATCGGGTCTTTCGGGCTTGGCCTTGAATTGGAGTTCTTTAATGTGAAAAAACATAAAATACCTCCCTGATTCTTGGATGTTCCTGACGATTCCAGAAACCATTACCCGGGCCAACGGTTTTCAATCAGTTCCTCCTCGTTTTGCATAAAGGGACCCCTTTCCGGGAAGCTTACGAAACGTAGCTACTACAATCCAGGAGGTGCATCCTTTTGAAAAAGAGCTTGAAAACCTTGCTCGTAACGGCGTTGATCTCCAGCGCGCTCGCTTTGCCCGCTTCGGCTTACGGCACGACAGGCAGCGGCGCGGGCGGTACGACCGGAACCGGCGGGGGCAACATGACCGACAATACGACGGGCAATTATTCGACGAGAGGCCATTACACGACGAATAATGTTCGCGCCAATGCCGCCAATCGCAACGACGGCGTGGATTGGGGCTGGCTGGGTCTTCTCGGCCTGCTCGGCTTGGCCGGCATGCGCAGAAAAGAAACCGACCGCCGCTAATCCGTTTGGAGCAGCCGGCAGAAAAGGTCTCCTCGGAGGCCTTTTTTTGCTTGCACAAAAAAAAGAGCACCTCATTTAAGAGGAGCTCTTCGTCATTTCAATTACAATGCCGAGGACCGGGCTCGAACCGGTACGGTAGTCACCTACCGCAGGATTTTAAGTCCTGTGCGTCTGCCAATTCCGCCACCCCGGCAGGGAAATGTGGGAAAAATCCCGTAGGTATGATTATATACGTCTTTGCCTGGAGATTCAACCCCTTTTTTTATTCGTATTGGGACCGCCCCTGTGCTCCGCTTAAATTTCTGCGCTATGTTGCATACGGAATTCTCAAGGTAACCTGCGTTCCTTCGCCGACCACGCTATGGATGGTCAGTCCGTATGGTTCGCCATACATGAGAACCGCCCGATCATGGACATTTTTAAGTCCGTAACCTTTGGATGGGGATTGAAGTAAATAAACCAGCCGTTCGGACTCCACTCCAATGCCGTTGTCAGTCACCTTAAATACAATGCTCTGTTCTTCTTCACTCACCGAGAGAGAGAGCGTTCCGCCACCGTCTCCACGATTTTCGATACCGTGTATGATGGCATTTTCGACTAAGGGCTGGAGCATCAAATTGGGCATACGGCAAAAAAGCAGGGACTCCTCAATCCGGTAGTCCACTTTGAAATTGTGGCTGTGCATGATCAACTGAATATCAATATAAGATTGCACATTCCGTATTTCGTCCGAAACCGTGATCAGATTCTGTCCTTTATTAAGGGTAGTCCGATAAAAAGTCGATAAGAGCTGTGCCATCTCACTAATATCCGTCGCGTGGATCCGCAATGCCCTCCAATTGATGATCGAGAGGGAGTTGTAAAGGAAATGAGGGTTGATCTGCGCCTGTAGAGCCTTCATCTCGGCTTCCTTGCGAGCGATTTCCCCTACATACACGGTATTGATCAGGGCCTTGGTGTTATCTACCATATCCCCAAATCCGCGGATCAAATCGCCAATCTCATCTTTGGATTCGCTGGAGAAGACTTTAATGTCCAAATTGCCTTCGCCGATCAGCTTCATGCTTTTGTGCAGACGGTGGATCGGCAACATAATCCTACGGGAAAAGAGCGTGCCCGCCACAACAACGGCCGCGATACAGGCCGTAATCATGAACAGAACAATCAAGGCAATCCACCATGCGGACTTTGTAATCAGACGGGTCGGCTTATATAAATAGACATTCCATCCCGCAAGCGGGACAGCGGAAGACAACACGGTGTAGTCCCCTTCATTCTGAGGCAACGCCATGCTGACCGGATTGTTCGGATTCGCTCCTTTTGAGGAATAAACGGTGTTTCCGCTGGAGTCCTTTACGATAATTTCGGCGCCATGGGCTTGAAGGGGTTCGAAATTTTTAAATAGCTGATCGTAGTTAACCCGGGCAAACAGAATGTTGTTTTTGGGAGTTCTATGTTTCATACTGAGGATTCTGCGGGCGCAGTACAGGTTGTTCTCCCGGGCAAACCAGAGAACATCCACTGATTTTATCACCTTCGGGTACCAGGGTGTCCGGCTGATTTCCTCAATCGGAATGACGGTGTTTCCGTGTTGGGGCAAATTGCTCCCTGTATACAGCTTGATCTGCTCTACTCCGGGATTCAAGTAACGGGCGGTATAGAAGTTTTGATCGATGACATGGGTCAGCTGATAATACATTTCGTATTCACTGGTATAAGTATTGTTGGCCGAATTTATAATCTCTTGATTAAAACTTAAAAAGTTCATTAATTTATTGTAAACATCCAATTGATTGTTCACGGCCAGCACACTTTGCGTTAAGGAGGCGTTCAGATCGGCTTTGGATTGCTGTACTAAGAGTGACCTGGTTGCGGCGAAACAGAAACTTCCGAGCACGATGACGGGAATCATACTTACCAGTAAAAAAGAGAGCATGATTTTGGTTTGAAACCGGAAATCGCCGATTCTTCGTTTTAGAGCGCGCCATATCCGCATATTATTCCTCTCCCCGGCCTAACATCATCTACGATTCGCCTGACGGAATCTCTCGGGGGTTTGCCCGAAAAAATCCCTGAAATTTTGGCAAAAGTAAGAGACGTTTTGGAATCCCACTTGATAGCAGATGTCTGATACTTTTAGATGGGACTGCAGCAGCAAATCTTTCGCTATCTTCATCCGCACGTGTTTTATATACTTGTTTAATCCGTATCCCGTATGTTTCTTGAACATCGAACTTAAATAATGGGGAGACAGATGAACCCTTGCCGCAAGAAGTTCCAGACTCAAATCCTCACCATAGTGCTCCTCGATGTATTGCTTTACAAAGGCAATATCTCGATGTAAAAATTCCGAACAGCTGTATTGTTGTTCAAGACGTGCAATGGCCTCGAATAGGATCTCTTTGATCTCCTTTAACTCGTCGGCCTTGTACAGTTTTTCGATTTCCCGGCTTAACTCGGTTTCGGGGATAGGCGCGGAAGAAGTCATAATGTCCTGATACAGTGAGCTAAACATGTACTTGACATACAACTTCGAGAGTTGGAGCTGTTTTGCATATTTTTGGTAAAGTAATTCCGTGTTGGCTCTGACACCAAAAAAATCCCTGTCCGTCAAATCCCGGCGGATTTGGTTCAATAAATCATGATCCGAGAGTTCGGGCAGCCGATCATCGGAAACATAGAAATCAGTCTTGGCATCAAACACGAAATAATCCGGCGAGAAGAAGCGGTACTCCATCAGTTGGTCTAACTGAATCAAACAGGCCGACAACTCCGATAAATGGATGACTTCGTCATGAATAGCGAGATAGCAGTTCACTTTATATTTCTTCTGTACGCTGTTTCGGATATGTATGCCCAATTCCAGCAAGGAATTGAAGGATCGGGAGGGGAGCCGGGAAAACAGCAGCAAACTTTGACAATCATTCAAATTTAAGTAATCGCTACTCCCCTCTAATAAAGTCAGGATAAATTGCTCGAAATCCGGCTCGGCATCTTCGAAGAAGTTCTTCTCGAATTCCATTAAGATCGCTCCCTGATAATGATCGGGCAAATCGAGCGCAACTCCCTTCATGGAGGAGGGCATTCCCAAGCCGTTAACCAGATTAAACAGCACATGTTTCTTGACATAGCTTTGCTTGATTTGCGAAGTGATCTGAAGCTGGGCTTGGTGCGTTAGCTCGTCAATTACTTTTTGCAAGGAACTTTGAAATGCTTCCACATGAATCGGCTTGAGGAGATACTCGGAAACGCCAAGGGAGATGGCCGTTTTCGCATACTCAAATTCGGCGAATCCGCTGAACAGAATAACTTTCAATCCCTTTTGCAGGCTTAAGGCCTGTTTGGTCAGCTGCAGTCCGTCCATTAGCGGCATTCTCACGTCAGTAAAGAGGATATCCACCGGCTTTTTCTCCAAATAGGCGAGCGCCGCTCGTCCGTTTTCCGCTGTCTCGACCTGGAGGGGAAAACCCAATTCATGAATGAGAAATTCGATGCCTTCCCGTTCTTCACGCTGGTCATCTACCACCAAGATGCTTAACATTTCGTCCGTCCTTTCCGGCGCATGATTCCACACGCAGAATTTCATTTTGATTGTAACATGATTTGCATCGACTTTATGCGGCAATTCGGCAAGTTGCCTAAAGTGAGTTATATATTTGCATAAAACACAATTTATTTGCGTTTACGGTGTTGTGACGGGAGTTCTACAATAAGGGCATGCAAGATAACATGGATGTTGTTCTTTGAATTGAAGGGGGTATTAGGTAATGAAACCTAAATTCAAGCAGTCCGTTTCCATTTTGTTGACAACGCTTTTATCTGTTTCCCTCGCCGCCTGTCAAAGCCCCAATTCCGCCGGTACGGCTGAGGAATCCGCGGCCAACTTGAATGATCCGGCATGGAAGAAAGCCATGACGACACCGTATGAGCCCTATCCCGAAACTGTCGTTTACACAGTTGGGCAGACAGCAACCAGCTATACGTCGCTTGCGGGGACCGTCTATGAGAAGGACACTGCGACCGACAATGTGTGGACGAGATATTTTAAGAAGAAACTCAACGTGCAGAATGAGGTTGCTTTTGAAGCGAATGACGGGACGGATTACGTGCAAAAGGTCTCGATGGCCATTGCCGGAGGAACGATTCCTGACATTATGGTGGTGCCCGATCAGGCCACCTTGCAGCAGCTGTATGAGAACGACTTGATTGAGGATTTGACGGACGCCTATAACAACTGTGCCAGCGACCGGATCAAGGAGATCTACGACTCCTATGGAGGCCGCGTGCTGGAGAGCGCCAAGTTTGACGGCAAAATCATGGCCCTGCCGACTACCGAAATTTCACACGGTCCGGGCGTGCTGTGGCTGCGCAAAGACTGGATGGATAAATTGGGTCTCTCCGAACCCAAAACGATGGAGGATGTCGAGCATATTCTTACCCAGTTTATCGAGAAGGACCCCGGCGGCAATGGAGCCGGAAAGACGGTCGGTCTGGTGGTCGATAACGAGAATGTCGCCGGCATCTCCGGGGGGCCCTATGAATTGAACAATATTTTTGCCCTGTATGGCGCCTACCCGAAACAATGGATCAAGGATGACAGCGGCAAGGCAGTATACGGTTCCGTACAGCCCGAAATGAAACCGGCCCTGGCCAAAGTGGCGGAGCTATACAAAAGGGGTTTGATTGATCGGCAATTTGCCGTACGGACATCCGACGACCGAAAAGCGCTGCTAACGAGCGGAAAAAGCGGTTCGTTCCTGGATAACTGGTGGGGAAGCTGGACGGTGGCCGACACGCTTAAACTGAACCCGGATGCGAATTGGGTTTCCTATGTGGCTCCCCAGTCGGAAGATGGCTCGGTTACGATGTTTACCGGCAATCCTTCGAGCAGTTACCTCGTGGTTCGGAAGGGGTTCAAGCATCCCGAAGCTGCTGTGAAGATGGCCAGCCTTCAGTTCGATTATCAGCGTTATCTGGAGAAGGACCCCGCTGTTTTGAAGGAGTTCGAGGACTACAGCAGCAACAATATCGGAGGCTCACCGCTAGCCATGAACATCGACTACTATGATGCGTTTTACCGGAATGTCGGAATTTTTGAGGAAGCGCTCAAGACGGGGGACAGCAGCGAATTAGTAAGCAACCTTGATCAGAACGCCTTTCGCTCCTACAAAAAGTATCTGGACAGTGTGAAAAACGGAGAGAAACCGGACCCGATTGCCTGGGCCGGCTATACTTCGAGCATCCTCACGGCCAACCTGGTCAAAAATTCAAAGGTGAAGGAGATCAACCCGGTCTTTTTCGGAACAACCCCGTCCATGGCCTTGAAGTGGCCGACACTTACGAAGATGGAGCTTGAAATGTACCTGAAGATCATTACAGGTGAGCAAACCCCTGACGCATTCGATAGTTTTGTAAGCAGTTGGGCAAAAACCGGCGGGGACACGATTACCCAAGAAGTCAACGAAGCGCTCGCCTCCAAATGATGCTGAAAGAGATGATTGTTGATGAAGAACAAAAAAGACCAAACGGCATTTCACCTGATGCTCGCACCGAGTATGGTATTCCTGCTGATATTCTCTTTCCTTCCGATGTTCGGTATCGTCATGGCTTTCCAGAATTACATCCCGGCTAAAGGGATCGGCGGTTCGCCTTGGGTGGGGCTCGATAATTTCAAGTTCATGTTTCAAATACCCGACAGCAAGCAGATCTTGAACAATACCATCATCATCGCTGTATGGAAAATTGTTGTGGGCACACTGGTTTCAATTGTATTCGCCTTATTGCTAAATGAAATCCGGGTGCGGTTCGCCAAGAAGTTTATGCAGACCGTGGTTTACTTGCCTAATTTTCTCTCCTGGGCCGTATTGGCCACCGTCGTGATGAACATCTTTTCGTATGAAGGGCCGGTTAACGCCGTATTGGGCTGGTTCGGACTGGATCCGGTTTTGTTTATGGCCAGCAATCACTGGTTTAGGCCGATGCTGGTGCTGACCGATGTGTGGAAAGGGTTTGGATACGGGTCTATCATCTATCTGGCCTCGTTGACGGCGATTGATCCGGGACTTTATGAGGCGTCCTCCATCGATGGAGCCCATCGGTTTCAGCAATTGTGGCATGTGACCTTGCCCGGTTTGATGCCTACCATATTGCTGGTTACGACTTTAAATTTGCCAAACGTGCTCAATGCCGGGTTCGACCAGATTTTCAATCTCTATAATCCCCTGGTTTACGAAACTTCCGACATCATCGACACCTATGTATACCGGGTAGGCTTGGTGGAGAGACAATACAGCTTGGGTACTGCGATCGGACTTTTGCGCTCCGTTGTCGGCATCGTGCTCATTCTGTCCGCCAATAAACTGGCTCAAAAACTTACGGACTACCGAATTTTCTAAACCGGGAGGTGAGCTCCATTTACGGGCATTCCTTGAAAAGTCGACTTTCGGACATCCTGATCTGGATTGTGTTGTTAACGTTAACTTTGTCCTGCCTGATCCCTTTGCTGAACCTTGTAGCCATTTCGTTCAGTGAGAATGCGGCGGTTTCCGCCAACCTCGTCAGTATTTTTCCGGTTCAGCCTACGTTCAGTTCCTATGAGAAGCTATTGTCGGACAGCCAGTTTTGGCGCTCTTTCATGATTTCGGTAGAGCGGGTTGTTCTCGGTCTGATCGTAAACATGAGCCTGATGATTCTGGCCGCGTATCCGCTATCCAAAAGTTCAAGACAATTTCGGGCCCAGAAGGTGTACATGAATATTGTGATTGTCGCCATGCTGTTCTCCGGGGGGTTAATTCCAACTTTTATGGTAGTCAAAGGGCTTTACCTTCTGGATACCATCTGGTCGCTGATTCTGCCGGGGGCCGTGGCGGTCGGGAATGTCATTCTGCTGATGAACGCCTTCCGGGCGGTCCCCTCATCTTTGGAGGAAGCCGCAACGATCGACGGGGCTTCGCAGTGGAGAATTCTGTCCACCATTTACGTGCCCGTGGTACTGCCTACCATCGCTACCGTCACGCTGTTCACGATTGTCGGGCATTGGAATGATTACTTCGGCGCCCTGGTGTATATCAATAAAACGTCAAACTATCCGTTGCAAACGTATATCCAGCAGCTCAGCGTAGAAGCGCAAAATATAACCGATCCGCAAAAGCTGATTGAATACGCGAAAATTTCCAACAGAACTTTAAATGCGGCCAAAATCGTGGTCTCGACATTGCCGCTGCTCTTAATTTACCCGTTTATGCAAAAATACTTCGTGACAGGCATTATAGTAGGTTCTCTTAAAGAGTAAATCTAAATCTGACGGGGGGTTGACACTTATATGAAATCGCAAGCTGGCCCATTCGCCATGCTTGCGATTTTTTTGTTTTTGTGCGGACAGATCATGAGGAGAATGGTAAAATGATGAAGGAATGTGAAGTTTGTCGTAATTTGGAAGGGAGGATGTTCGGAGGCGGTCTGATGGGAGGACTGATTTTCCTAAGAAAATTGGCGTCCCGACCGAAACTGTAGCCCGTCGCATGGACGAGGGGAATTATTTCTGAATAGGACAAAGGTCGCGTTTTATGGGAAAAGGGTTACTAAATTTATCCTATTATCCGATATAAAACGCGTAGGCCTGGATAGAAAGATCCAGTGCAAGATGCAATCAAAGGAGAGAAACGAATGACTGCAAACAGGAAATTTACGGGTTGGTTCCTGATGCTGACGCTGCTCTTTGCGACGGTGTTTCCGAACAGCGCAATCGCGGCCAGCGGCGATGTTGTCTCGATCGACATCGAAGGTTCGGGAACGACGGTCGAGTTGACCGTGGGCAAGACGAAGCAGTTGAAGGTATGGGGAACGGTGGAAGGTTCTTCCGTAAAACGGGATCTGACGAATGCCGTAACCTGGACCTCCAGCGACAGCGGAACAATCAAAGTAACCAACGGTTTCCTTACGGCGTTGAAATCGGGTACGGTTACGATTCGTGCCGACTATAATTCCGCGACTTCTTCAATTGAAGTGAAAGCGAAGGATTCTTACAAAGAATTGACGCTGGAGTACCCGAACCAAGGCAAATTCAAACTTGGCGACACGGCCGATTTAGCCGTTAAAGCTCTCGCTCAAATCGAAGGGTCCGCGGGGGCGACCAAGGATGTTACTCAGGAAGCCGATTGGTCTTCTTCCAACAGTCAGGTGCTGACGGTGGAGAAAGGGAAGATCACGCTGGTCGGAGAAGGTAAGGCAACCGTCACGGCGAAATACAACGGGCTTACGGCCGATTTCAAAGCCGAGGTAGGATCCTTGTTCTCCGATCTAAAGCTGAGCTACATAGCTGATGGTCAAACCTTGTCGGCAGACGATATCGAGATGGTTGTCGGGGACAGCGAGATCGCGTTGAAAGCAGAAACAACCATATCGAGCGATCAATCCAAGTCCGATGTGACGGATAAGGTCACCTGGACGTCTTCGGATACGTCGGTTGCGACGGTGGACGGCGGCAAGTTGAAAGTCGTTTCCGTCGGCAAAACGACCATAACGGCGCAATATCTCGGCATGAAGGCGCAGGCCAACGTATATGTGCGTACGCCTTTCGAAGCGATCAAGCTGACGCCGTCCGCAGATCAAATCCTGTTTATCGGCGAACGGCTGCAAGCGAAGGCGGAGATGAGAAGCAGCGCGAATGCGACGGAGGATATAACTTCCAAGGCGACTTGGACGTCTTCCGATTTGATGAACGCCACCGTGTCCGGTGGAACGATTACCGCCAAAGCTCAAGGCGGCTCGTCCATTAAGGTAAGTCATCTTGGCATCAACAAAACATTGAAAGTAAAGATTTATCCGACATTAACGAAATTGACGGCGGCAAAAACCGAGCTTGAGCTGTTTAAAGGCGAGTCCGCCAGCCTGCCTAAAGTAACCGGGCTTAAGCTGGATGAAGAAGAAATGGACATCAGCCAAGAATTGAACTGGACTTCGAGCAACGAAGATGTCGCGAAAATCGAAGACGGTAAAGTGGTCGCCAAAGGCAAAGGAACCGCCACGCTAAGAGCCGAGCTTCCTAAGCTCGATGACAGCTCCGCTTCTCCGATTCGCAGCGCATCCGTCACGGTTACTTTGAACGTGAAGGAAAAAGTGCTCGCATTGGTCACGGACGTGGAAAAGCTTAGCGTCGTGATGGGCGAAGAAACCCCGCTGCCGCAATTAAGCGCGGTATGGGAAGATGGGGAGGAAGCTGCACTTACCGACTCCATCGAATGGAGCTTGACGGGTTCGAACGCCGTGATCAAATCGGGATCGGCAGGCAAAACGATCAAGGGTCTGACTAAGGGAAGCGCGACCCTCAAAGGAACGTATTCGAACAAAACGATCAGCATCCCGGTTACCATTGAGCCGAAGATCGTTAAGGTCGTGGTGGATCCGGTAAACGTTCAGCTTAACGTCAAGAAAACCAAATCCATTAAAGTGACCGGATTTTACCAAAACGGCAAGACGGTAAACCTGTCCAGCAAAATGGGCTGGGAATCGGACAACACGAATGTGGCCACGATTACCACAACTTCCGTTAAAGCGATTGCCGAGGGCACCGCTACTTTGAAAGGCTCTTATCAAGGTCATAACGTTAGCGTGAAGGTTAGCGTAATTCCGAAGCTGCTGAAACTGACGGTGGACGAGAAGAGTCTGAAGCTCGCTCCGGGTTCCGCCAAAACGGTAGTGGTGACAGCAGAGTACGATAACGGAAGCAACCCGACGGTAACCGGCAGCGCCACTTGGACCAGCTCCAAGCCTTCTGTGGCGAAAGTGACGGCGGGTAGAATTGAAGCCGTGGCCAAGGGCAGCGCTACGATTAAAGGCGTTTACGGCGGAAAAACCGTTTCAATCCGGGTTTCGGTCAAATAGCACTCTTAACTTATAACGATACACCAAGACGATTGCCGGCAGCTTGCCTTCAAGGTTTGAAGGCAAGCTGCTTTTTTGCTTGGTTCTGGGAGATCGGGCCCGCCTTGTGCTATATTAAATGAAGAAGAGGAATCGATCAGCGATGAACAGACACCGATTACAAAGAGTTTCAAAAGTAGGAGCATTGTGGTTGCTGCTCTGCTTCCTTATCTCCGGCTGCGGTATCCAGTTAGGCGTGGAACCCGCTCAAGGGGATGCCGCTTCCCCGCTGCCCGCGGGAACGAAGGCGGACGGACAACTGCGGGTTATTTTTCTGGACGTCGGCCAAGGCGCGTCGCAGCTGCTGATCAGTCCTTCGGGGCGGACGATGCTGATCGACGCCGGGAACAACAGCGAGGAACAGCGGATGGTGGATTACTTGCGGGATTACGGCGTTGAACGCATCGATATCGTGGTGGGGACGCATCCGGACGCGGATCATATCGGCGGGTTGGATGCCGTCATCGATCACTATGAGGTCGGGGCCGTCTATATGCCGAAAATTCAAGCCAATACGAAAACCTTCGAGTCGCTGCTTCAATCGATTCGCGATCGGGGGCTTAAAGTCAAAACCGCTAAATCCGGCCTGAAGCTGGACTGGGACGAGCAGGTGGATGTCCGTCTCGTCGCTCCGGTGGAACAAAGCGACGACAGCAACAACATGAGCGCGGTAATAAAAGTGGCATTCGGCGAGACTTCGTTCTTGCTGACGGGGGATGCCGAACGTGAAAGCGAGAAGGCGATGATGGCCTCGGGCGTGGATGTGCAAGCCGATGTACTGCTCGTCGGTCATCATGGCTCCACTTCGTCGACATCGCTTTCTTTTTTGCGGAAAGTATCCCCGAAATATGCCGTTATCCAGGTAGGGGAAAACAGCTATGGTCACCCCAAACAGGAAATTCTCGACCGCCTGAAGAAACAAAATGTGCAGGTGTACCGGAATGACCGGCAGGGGACGATCGAGGTCGTATCGGACGGCCGGGAAATCCGGATCACCACGGAGAGGTGAGTAATATTGACCGGAATCGTGGAAGGGTTTGAGGAAGGGATTTGTCTTCTGGAGATCAACGGGAATGTGGAGACGGTGCCTCGGGAACTCATGGATCCGGACGTACGGGCCGGGGATGTCGTCCTATGGGACGGGGGACGTTGGAGGAAGGACCGGGATCTAACGGAAGAGCGTACCCGGAAAATTCGGGAACTGATGAATGAAGTTTGGGAAGATTGAGTGATGGATTCCGAGGATAAAAGGGAGGAGAGTGTGTTCATGTTGAAAAAGCCGCAGGCCGGGGAGTTTGCCGAATATTTCTCGCCTTATGTTGAGTTGGTGCCGGAAGGAGACTTGTTGCTCCTGTTGGAGAAACAAGTGGACGAGGTGATTGCCCTGCTAGGTCAGATTACGGAGGAGCAAGCCGTTTACCGGTATGCCGAGGGGAAATGGAGTTTGAAGGAGGTTTTGGGTCATGTGGCGGATACGGAACGGGTGATGAGTTATCGCCTGCTCCGGATTTCACGGGGGGACACGACGCCATTGCCAGGTTTCGACGAATCTCTGTTCGTGAGCCATTCCCATGCAAACGCTCGGTCCGTGAATGAACTGCTGCAAGACTTCGCCGCCGTGCGAATCGCCACGGTATCGCTGATGCGCCAACTCGATGACGCAGCTTGGGAACGCCGCGGCGTATTCAGCGACCATCCGGGATCGGCCCGGGCTCTTGCTTACATTATCGCGGGCCATGCGATTCATCACCTGAATATTGTGAAAGAGCGGTATCTGAAGGTGTAAATCTGTCTTACACGCAAATCAATAGTTCAGTTTGGGCCAAAAAAAGCGCGAATGCCGGGATTTCAACAAATCCTCGGTCATTCGCGCTTTTGTCGTATGCGGATTTCGTCCTATTCGTGCGAAATGATGAAGGTCATCTTTCCTTCGAGTTCGAACGGGCCAAACTCCGCCGGGAGGATAAAATGATCACCTTTGGCAAGGGGATAGGTTTGATCCGGCGTCCGCAGCAGGCCGTTTCCGTCGATGACGCTGCAGATGGTATATTTTTCGCGAGCGGACCGTTGGGCTTGACCCGAAACCTCCCATTTTTCGACGGTGAAGAAGGAATTGGATACAAAACTGGTTACCGTCATGCCGGCCTCTTCCTTGCTGCTGTACGAGACCGGTTCATAGGCTTGCGGAATGGTGGTGACGTCGATCGCTTTCTCCAGATGCAGTTCCCGGAGGTTGCCGTCCTTGTCCTTGCGGTCGTAATCATAGACCCGGTACGTTGTATCGGAGCTTTGCTGGGTTTCAAGAACGACGATGCCTTTGCCGAGGGCGTGGATCGTTCCGCTCGGGACATAGAAGAAATCGCCGCGTTTCACGGGTACCCGCGTCAACAGGTCGTCCCAACGACCATCCTCGATCATTTGCACCAATTGTTCCCGGCTCTTCGCTTCATGGCCGTA
This sequence comes from Paenibacillus sp. alder61, assembly GCF_020179875.1. NCBI lineage: Bacteria > Bacillati > Bacillota > Bacilli > Caryophanales > Paenibacillaceae > Paenibacillus > Paenibacillus sp. alder61. Next base: position 112,776 of record NZ_JAIUDG010000018.1, on the reverse strand, counting down.
AATAATGACGGAGCCCGGCTCGGCATCGACGATATACCAGCATTCGGTCTTCCCCAACTCGTCGTTTTCATGTTCGCCGGCATAGGCGTCATCCGGATGTACTTGAACGGACAGATCGTCGGAGGCGTCAAGAATTTTGGTGAGCAGCGGGAACACCGGAGAGCCGGAGCGGAAGAGCTCGGTATGCTTGCTCCAAAGATCCCCCAGTTTCATTCCTTGGTAAGGTCCGTTTTTGACGACGCTTTGACCGTTGGGGTGCGCGGATACCGCCCAGCATTCGCCGGTACGATCGCTCGGAATTTCATAACCGAACAATTGCTTAAGCTTGGTTCCTCCCCAAATGCGCTCTTGAAATACGGGTTCCAAAAAAATAGGTTGGTTCATGTTCATGGGTCCTCCTCAGGAAATTTCTACTTATATGCTACATGTACAAGTGCGGCCGCGCCGATCAGGCCGGCATCCTGGTGCAAGGCGGCGGGAACGACCGGGGTTTGCCGGCCCGACGGATTCAGCGCATGCCTTGCAACGTAGGCTTTCACGGCGTCGAACAGCGGGGCTCCCACCTGGGAGACGCCGCCGCCGATCACGAGCAGCTCGGGATCGAGCGTATTGATCAAGGTGACGCAGCCGATACCGATATAGCGGAACACTTGATCGATCCATGCCGTTATCCGGGGTTCCGTCCCCGAGGCGGCGAGATCGAAGGCCTCTTTCGAGGTGACGGGGCGGCCGAGCAACTCGCTGGCTTGCCGGGCGACGGCGGTGCCGGAGGCGATATGCTCCCAACAGCCCCGCTGACCGCATACGCAAGTCCCGGCCGCCGGATCGATGACGAAATGCCCGACGTCTCCCGCGTTTCCGGTTGCTCCGGTGAGCAGCCTGCCGTGGCTGTAAATCCCGGCGCCGATGCCGGTACTGATCGTAATAAATACGAAATGATCGGCCTGTTTGGCGGCACCCTGCCATTTTTCCGCCAGGGCGGCGGCCGTCGCGTCGTTCTCAAAGGCGATGTCCAGGGCGGGAAAATGACGCCGGAACGACTCCACGACGGGGAAGCCCCACCAGCCCGGCATGTTCGGCGGCTCTACGATTTGGCCGAGCCGCGTGTTCAAAGGGCCGGGCGCCCCGATGCCGATCCCCAGCACATCGGCCGCAAGATCGATCCCGGCTTTCGCGGTCAGTTCACGAATCGCCGAGGCGATCCGGTCGACCATTTCCGCCGGGGAGACCGTATGGTCCGTGGGGAGCGAGTGCTTCAGCAGAACGGCTCCTCCGGCGTCGACGAGGCCGATCGCTGTTTTGGTCCCGCCGATGTCTATGCCAACAGCATATTTCAAGTGTCATACCTCCATTATACCGTTAATCGTAACTTGACAAACTTGACAAAATAAAAATATGTAAAGTATATTTAGGCTTAGTTTAGCATGTTTCGGAGGGAATGAAAAGGACATGGGACGTAAAAAGAAGGTGTCTATGCAGGATATCGCGAATCGGCTGCAGATTTCCAAAAATGCGGTTTCCCTCGCCTTAATGAACAAAAAGGGCGTTAGTGACGAGATGCGCGGCAAAGTGCTGCAGGCGGCGAAAGAGCTGGGCTATGGCCCGTTTGCGCAGAAGGCACCGGATAGCAAGAACATCCTTGTGTTGGTGCCGGAGAGGATCATGAGCTACCAGGACAACGATCATTTCCGGTTTTTCCATGACTTGATATGGGGCTTGGAGAAGAGTATCCGGAGCAAGGGGATGAACGCCGTCATCGCCCCGATCGGCCGGGAGATGGAATCACGGCTTCAACTGCCGCAGCATTGTACGGACATCGCTTATCAAGGCATCATTCTTTTCGGCATTGTGGACAAAGCCTACGCCAGGCTGGTTTGGGAGCTTGACGCGCCGCTCGTCATGCTGGATTCCTACCACCGCGAACTTCCATGTCCCGTGGTGTGTTCCGCCAATATTGCCGGAGCGGCCGAGGCGGTCTCCGTTCTGATCCGGGCGGGGCATAAGGATATCGGCTTCATCGGACCGACGAACCTGACGACCAGTCACGAAGAGAGATGGTACGGCTATTGGAAAACGATGCAGGATCACAGTCTGCGGATCGAGGACCGGTTTATTTTGACGACGTCGGAGAGCTTTGATTGTACGGAGGAGGAAATCGACCGGTTTTTGCGGAACCTGGAGCTGTGGCCGAGCGCGTTTTTTTGCGGAAACGACCGGATTGCTTACTTGTTGGCCAAGCAGCTGCGAGAACGGGGATTGAAGATTCCTGCCGACGTATCCATCGTGGGGTTTGACGATCTCGACGATGCGGAGGAACTGGGTCCCAAACTGACGACGATGCGCGTGGAAAAAGAAAAAATGTGCGATGCCGCCGCCGCGGTTCTGCTGTCCCTGCCGGGAGGCGTCCGGGAGGCTGTGCGTGTGGAGATTCCGGCTACGCTGGTTCTGCGCGATTCGGTTCGTACTGTCGAGATGTAAGCCGCAAGTCGTCAAGCGGATAAAAGCGGATAAAAGCGGATAAAAAAACGGCCGGACCGCCGAGTAAGCGGGTCCAGCCGTTTTTACTAAGTACCGTTCGTATTACTTGCTGACGGCTGCTTCGTAACGTTTCTCAACTTCGGCCCAGTTGATGACGTTGAAGAAGGCCGCGATGTAATCCGGACGTTTGTTTTGATATTTCAGGTAGTAAGCATGCTCCCATACGTCCAAACCAAGGATCGGCGTTTTGCCTTCCATCAGCGGGGAGTCTTGGTTCGGCAAGCTGTAAACGGACAATTTGCCGTTTGCGTCTACCGCGAGGAACGCCCAGCCGCTGCCGAAACGAGTCGTAGCCGCTTTGCTGAAGTCCTCTTTGAATTTGTCAAAACCGCCGAGTTCGCTGTTGATCGCGTCCGCCAGTTTGCCGGAAGGTTGGCCGCCGCCGTTCGGTCCGATCGTCTCCCAGAAGAGGGAATGGTTCGCATGTCCGCCGCCGTTGTTGCGAACCGCGGTACGGATGCTTTCAGGTACGCTGTCCAGGTCGGAAATCAGTTCTTCAACGGATTTCGAAGCCAGTTCAGGCGCGGACTCCAGAGCTGCGTTCAGGTTCGTAACGTAAGTATTATGGTGACGGTCATGGTGGATCATCATCGTTTGCTCATCGATATGCGGTTCCAAAGCGTTGTTGGCATAAGGAAGTGCTGGTAATTGATGTGCCATTTTTATCATCCTCTCCTTAAATTATGTAATACTATTTTGAACACTATTTATTATAATTATCCCATCCCCCTTAGTCAACTTAAATGTATATTAAGTATATTAAATGAAGGTCCTACATTGACAAAACCGTCGGCGTTTATCATAATGAGGGATCGGATGACGAAGAATTCAGGTTTGGGGTGAATGGAACATGGGTATGGGCATCGTTGTCGTGGAAGTGTGCGACAGCAATTTGTTAAGCGCGCTGGACCTGGAGCAGCTGGAAGAGGAATTTCCCGAAATCGCCGTGCTCCGGCTGGACTGCCTGAATTTATGCGGCCTTTGTAAAATCAGACCTTATGCGATGGTCAACGGGAAGAAGGTCTTCGCCAAGACGACCGAGGAATGCCTCGCTCAGATCAAAGAAACGATCCGTCAAGAGCTGGAAGCGTTCCATGGGATCTGAGGATCTGAACTAGGCCTAATTATAAATAACCTCCGGACGAGCATTTTGAAGCTGCCGGAGGTTATTATTTTATTTTGCCTGCTTATGGAATATTAGCGCTTGATGACGTACACGCACTTCCGGCCTTCCTGGGCCAGACATTCTGTCCTTTCCACCCGGGCGTCCAACAGCGATTCGAACAAGCGCAGCTCGCATTCGCAGGCATGGTTGTAGCGGTTCGCGATTTGCGAAATCGGACAATTGTGCTCCATAAGCACGAAATGATCGTCTCCGCGCTGCTCGCATTCGGTCATATACCCGTTGTCGTTCTGAATCTCGGCAAGCCTCTGCACCTTTTGGGCAAGATTCTTCCCTTGCATATCGGATTGATACTGGCGGTTCAGCTTATCTTTGCGGCGCTCGAATAGGCGCTCGATCGATTCCGCCCCGTACTCCTGTTCCAATTCGCCCAAAAGATCCAGCGTCAGCGTATGGTATTTTTTGGGGAACAGGTTTTCGGCCAATTCGGTCAATCCGTAAACGGAAGTCGGCCGGCCTAACGTTTGGCGGATCATCTTCGACTCGATTAGCCCGTCGCGCTCCATCGTGCCCAGATGGCGGCGGACCGCCATTTCCGTGATGCCGAGCTCCAGCGTAATTTCCTTGGTGCTGAGAGGACCGGATGTTTTCATCATTTGCAAAATTCGTTCGCGTGTCGACGATTCTTTGGGTTGATTCAAATTCATGTGAGGACTCCTCCGGGACGTGAGATCAGGCCTGCTTCAAGGCATGGACCGATTCCATGCAGGCGTCGGAGCAGAAGCCCTGATGCTCCTCTTCGCAATCTTCGCAGCAAACATATTGCAGGTTGCACACGGGACAATTGATGTAGCGGTCATGGGACACGCCGCAATGATGACAATGGGCGATCACGACGTCTTCTTCGGTCCGGTTGATCGGAACGGAAATCCGTTCGTCAAAGACATAGCATTTGCCGTCGAACAGTTTGCCTTGGACTTCCGGGTCCTTGCCGTAGGTCACGATACCGCCTTCCAACTGAGCCACATCCTGAAATCCTTCTTTCAGCAAAAAGCCGGTCAGCTTCTCGCAGCGGATCCCGCCGGTGCAGTATGTCAGCACCTTTTTATCCTTGTGTTCGCCCAAGTTCTCGCGGATCCATTCGGGAAACTCCCGGAACGACTCGACTTCTGGGCGAATGGCGCCGCGGAAGTGGCCGATATCGTACTCGTAATCGTTGCGGCCGTCGATGACGATCACGTCGTCGCGCTGGAGTTGCTCGTAAAACTCCACCGGCGACAAGCGTTTACCGCTCAACGTGTTGGGATCGAGTTCCTGCTCGTAACGGAAGGTGACCAGCTCCTGCTTGTGACGGACGAACATCTTCTTAAAGGCATGACCGTCGGCTTCATCGATTTTGAAGACGATATCTTTAAACTCGGGCATCGCCCGCAAGTCGGCCATATAGCGATCCGTTTGCTCCACGGTTCCCGATACCGTGCCGTTAATTCCCTCGGCGGCGATAAGAATGCGGCCTTTCAGCCCAAGATCTTTACAGTATTGCAAGTGCTCCGCCGTAAATGTCTCGGGGGAGGCGATGTTTGTAAATTTATAAAACAGCAAAATGCGGTAAGCATGTTGTTGACTCATGTTAGATCACCTGTCTATATTAGATTCTACTGAATTGTAGTGAATTTTATGTACTTAGTCAATATTAAAGTATAGTAAGTATAGTAAAGATTACACATTTGGGTTTGGAGGAGTCACGATGAAACACAAAACGATCGCATTTATTTACGCGCATCCCGATGACGAAACCTTTAGTTCTTCTTATCTGATCCGTCAGACTGTCGACGAAGGGCACCGGGTCGTACTGCTCACGGCGACGCGGGGCGATGCCGGGAAAACGGGACGATTGGGAAGCATGACGCCTCAGGAGCTGGCGGCGAGAAGGGAACGGGAACTCGAGCAGGCCGCCCGGATTCTGGGAATTGCGGAGGTACGGCAGCTTGGCTTGGGAGACGGGAAGCTTAAGGATGTTCCAGCGGAAGAATTACAGAAACAGATCGCGGAATTTATCGCTCACCACAACGCCGAGGTGGTCGTCACGTTTCCGGCGGACGGCATTTCCGGGCATAAGGACCACATTGTAATCCATCATGCCGTTAATGCGGTTGTTTTCTCCCGGCGGACCCCGACGGTACAAAAGCTGTATTATAATCAACTGGGGAACTATCAATCCGAAAGCTCCAGCGTAGTCAAGCTGGAGGCGGGAGGTTACTGGGAGGCGAAGCGCCTCGCTTTGCAGGCGCACGAATCGCAGATACTCAGTATCGAGCGGGTATTCGGCGATCTGGGGCCCGAAGTGCCGCCCCATCACCGCTTTGAGGCGTTTGAACTGGCTTGGGAACGGGGCGTTCATTTTCCGCCAAAAACAGAGCGTTCCGTCTGGAATGACCTGCTTTAAATATTGCGCAAAGACGCCGGGGATGTTCCCCCGGCGTCTTTGCGATACACTCTATGTTATGCCGTATGTTTCATTTTTGTCGGATGCTTGGGTGCCGGTGCCGCGGGTTCGGTTTCGTCCGTCTTACGGAACAAGCCGCGAAGGTAAGGGAGGACGAAACGGTCAAGGCCGATCTTGCCGGCGTTGGCGGCGGCTACGATGACCAGCACTTCAAGCAGCAGCATTTGCGCGTTCGTGCTTACGGTTCCCGAGAAGAGGAAGGCCGCGTTCATGACCAGCCCCATCAAAGCGGCGAAAGTAGTGAAGGTACCGAGGATCAGACCGAGACCGACGAGAAATTCACCGTAAGGAACCAGGAAGTTGAACAGGTCGACATTCGGCAGGGCGAAGTTTTCCAGGAAAGCGGCCCACCAGCCTTGAACGGCGGGGTGATCGCCGGCGCTGTTGGCGATTGCGCCGTTCAGGAAGCCGGCGGCGTCGAAACCGCCCGTAATTTTGTGCCAGCCGGCCGTCATCCATTGATAGCCAAGGTAAACACGGATCACGGTGAGGAACCACATCGCAACTTTGTTCGTTCTGAGGAAATTGTTAAACATATGAACCACTCCTTTAGGATTTGTGTTTTTGTTTTTTGGATGATCATCTTTGATGTCTTAAGTATAAGTGATTTATTTCACATGATATGTGATTTAAATCACATTTATTTAAATTTTTATAATTTAATTTTTATCTATCGTTCCAGGCGGCCAGGATCTAAGCAGGGAGACGTAGGCTGTAGCTGAATCGAAAGAAAAAAGAGCTGTACGCACAGCTCCTTTGATTCATGAATTATTCCGGCATTATCCAAACGATTTCGGCGATACGGACTAAAAATTTCTTGTGTCTTTCTTCAAGGACGACGTGGTCTTGTTTGACTTCAACGACACGTCCATCGAGTCTACCGCGTGTGGTTTCCAGGATAACAATTTTTCCGATGAGACATATTAAAGCGTCAACAACACAATGATCTACAGGATTGACCACGACAGTGTGAGGCATGTGTTGCATATGTGGATTGTGGGGCATGTGATACATCATTGGATAATTATTCAAAAAATTACCTCCCAAATATTTATACGGCATTATACGCAGATGCCTATAAATGGATTGGGCTAATGCCTAAAAATGCGGGCCTGGACGCTTATTCAGATGCGGAAGCACGCCAGACCATTGTGTACACCAGATTATTTTTCCAAGTTACTATGAGATCGTTGAACGTCGAAGCCAAAAAAGAAGGGCACTATGGCCCTCCTCATTTGTCCGTATTTCTCTTGTTGCCCGGCTGTCGAGCTTGATCCTTCGCTTGGTCGTTCTCCACCGGATCATTTAACATTTCGTCGACGATATCTTCCAGCATGTCCGTGGAGGCTGTGCCGTTATCGGCCTCGGGGATGGGGTCGACTCCCGGGCCGTAGCCTAAGCCTTTGAACTCTTCTTTTTTGCGATCCATGAATAACACCTTCCTTTGCGGATTTAAAAGGCGGACGTTTCTGTACAGCTATTAGGCCGCATCCGGCTAAGCAAACAACAGAAAATACATCAGAAAAAAGAGAAGGCCGAATAGGATCAGCATCAAAATCAGAATCAAGCTGACGATGATGTAAGAGGAGCGGAATTCATTCCGGTTGATCTGCGTCCGCTTTATGCGATATTCCAGGGCGGCGGCCACGATGACGGCGGTTCCGAAAACGAGCGATCCCATTCCCGCAATTACGGAAAAAACCCGGGCAATCTCGCTGTAGGTGGAGTTAAATACCAATCCGGCGGCGAGAAAGCCTATGCCGATGATCGAGACGCTCGTGCGAATCCAGGCCAAAAACGTCCGCTCATTAGCTAAATGCTGCTGAACATAACGGTTTTCCGTATTGGTATGCTCCTCCAATCTGCCATTCCTCCCTCCCGTCACTTCCCATTACCCGTTTCAATCGCCCGATCTTACTTTCGGACTAAATAAATGAGTTTATAGGGGAGAAGCAGCGGGGTTGTTCACTCGAATCTGTTCGTTCATCTGGTTTTTAGTCTGCTTCAAGGGGTCTGTTTTATCCATGCGATGGCGGTAAGGGAGCCGGCTTCGAGAACTTTGGCGGGGTAACGGAGCGCGTTCGTATCGGCAATCCAGAGTTCTTTTGCGGATTCCTGCCCTTCACATCCCGACAAATAAGCGATGCGCCGGCCGTCCGGAGACCAGCTGACCGGAGTGGAGAAGCACGAGGATACCGCCCAGGTCGCGATCTGTCCGCCTTCTCTGCGGTCTGTCTGTATATAGGAGATGTATCGGTTTTGAATCAAAGAAGTGGCGCTGTAAGCGATGCGCGAGGAATCGGGAGACCAGGCGGGATTATAGTTTTTTGCCTCAGGCCCCCCTTCAAGACGGGTCGTTTGGCCGGTCGCCAGGTTAACTACGCTGATCAGGGAGATGCTGGCCCCCGGAGACGTATACAGGGCGAATCGTCCGTCAGGGGAGAGGCGAACATCGTGCAGCGGCCCTTCCTCATTCCGGGTTAGCTGCCGTACGTTCGTTCCGTTCGGGTTAATTTGATATAGCTGTACGTTACCGATAGGATCGGGCGCGGCATAAAGCAGAGAGGTTCCCGATGGAAACCACCCGGCGTCCGTGGCGCCGACTGTGGCAATAACGGTATGTCGATGGGAATCCAAGTGATAAATAACGATGCGTCCTTCTTTGACATAACTCAGATACCCGTTATCCGGGGACCAGTCCAGCAGGGTGTAAGGTTCGAGCCGATCCAGTTGAGCCAGCGATCCGCTTCGCAGATCAAGGGCGTAAAGGATGGAATTCCTGCCGATAAAGGCTAGACGGCGGCCATCCCGGGAGGGATAGGGCACAGAAAAAGCCTCGGCGAGTCCCCGGGTAAGCCGGATGATCCACCGAGTCAGGGGAACATATGCCCAGATGTCATAGCCTGCTGGCCCCGTGCCCGCGGTAAACAGAATCTTTTCCCGATACAACGATAAACTCATTCGCTTTCCACCTTCCGAATTTGAACTGCTAACAGTCTATTCGAGAGTTGAAATTGGGCGAATAGGGAAAAAAGAAAGAGACCTTATAAAGGCCTCTTCCTAAATGTCGCGACAAGTCGGGTTAAACTTTAATGTCGATGTTACCGCCCAGGTTCGGGTTTACGCTTTGCTCCATCATTTTTATCAGGGCTTGTCCTTCCGTAACCGTCTGCTCCTTCGCCATCTTCAGCACCGAGATGCCCACGGCCTGCTTCAGGCTGCTTTGGGACAATGCGGTGGATAAGGCTCCAATGTCCATGTTTGCTCCTCCTCGCCTATGGAATGAGTATACTCCGTTATTATCGGTTCCCGGAGGGGAAATCTTGAAGGATCATAAATCATATCGGTGAGACGACGATTCCTTCACAATAAGTGTTGGGTAGGGCAATATTAGAATAATTATACCATTGGAGGTTATATCTATGAAAAAAACGGCGTATATTGCGGGTTCATTTCTTCTTGGCGTGATGGTGGCAGCCTCGGCCGGAACGGTTTCAGCTAAAGTGAAGAGTTTAATCGGTCAGAAGGTAACGGGAGAAGTGTCGGTGGTGGTTAACGGTAGCCCGTTGGAAGACAAGGGTGCTGTCATCGACGGGAAAACAACAGTCCCGATTCGCCCTTTAGCTGATGCGCTAGAAGCCGATTTTAAATACAAAGGGGGTACGATTTATATTGAATCCGAGCAGCCCGCAAAGGACGCTTCCAATAAATATTCGGATATGACGAATCGAGAACATCTCGAAGAAAGCAAGAGGCAGTTGGAAAACAGAATTTCCTATCTAATCAACGAAAAAAAGAATTTTTCAGAACTCATTGAAATGTCCGAAAAACGAAAGGCTTCAGCCACAGATCAAAAATTAAAAAGACTAGAAGAAGAAATTAAAGATCTTAAGGATAGTATCCAAACCAGGTTGGAACCCGAACTCGAAAGATGTTTGCTGGAATGGGGGCAGGTGCAGTCGGTTATGTCGAAACTTGAGAAGGGGAAATGATGTCCGGGCAGAATTATGCGAGGCATAAAATCAATTTGAACAAATCTCTACTTTGTCCCTCACTAAATGCATTTTCAGTGAATAAATTGATGAAATGACAGTTCATTAGTAGTGTTATTAGGTAATGGGGGAAGGAAGAATGGCTGCTCGAACTCAAAAAAATAAACAGACTAAGCGGGTGCAGAGAAACAAACAAAGTTCTCCCCCTATTTTTCAAGGAAACAAAAAACTTGAGCTCGTCGTTGCAGCCCTGCTTTTAACGGGAAGGCTTAAAGTGGATTCGGTTCAGTTGTATACAGATTCATCATTATTCGTCAGCCTCGTTGGCAAATTTAAAACATTGAATAATGACACTGTCGATAAACTTGTTAATTTTATGAATGAAAATGGAAATATCACTTTAAACGACTTTATGGAAGCATTGAAAAAGAAGACGGGTAACAGCTAAATAAAACTTCAAGAGCAGGTGAAGGATATGAGTAATTTTGATGGAGAAAATTTTGCTAACAATGTTCTCCTAATTATTGTCATTACGTTGCTGATATTCGGATCCACCGATATTGAGAATCTGTCCGGTGCTCCGACTGCGACTTAAGCGGGGAAAATGGATATTTGGCTCAATTTTAAAATTGTCCCCCAATATAGGTTTTTTGGTCCCTTATTAAATCGCAAGACAAAAAAGAAGCCTTGCTACACCAAGCTTCTTAGCTATGATCTGTAGTGGGCTCGAACCACTGACCCCCACCCTGTTAAGAATGTTTTTTATTTTGTTGAATATTGTTGGAGTGCGAAAACCCTTAGTATATAAGGGGTTTTCTTGTTCGTATCATTGTTCGTGTTTGTTGGTTTTTGGTGCCGATATTTAACTTTCGGCACCAGATTTGGCACCAGAAATTTGGAGTATCGAGAGAAGGTGAGGCCACTTTTCTATACTTGAATTATCTAAAAGTTGGATGGGCCGGATTCCAAGTTGCCCACCCTGAATGGGCTTTACCCGATCGCTTTAGGATAAAAAAATCGGATATCGAATTGGCAGCAATTAGGGATTGGCTGAAATAGGCAAGGTAGCCCGTAACAAATATCTTGGAGGATTTCCGAAATAAAGAGGCGAGCCAGTGTAAGAAGTGCTGCCTGGTCATGGCTTTTAATTCGAATTACATGCTCTTAGTCAGATGAACCAGTAGCGGTTACTTCTACTACAAGGTCATTAAAATCTCCATCATCCACAAAATCGTCAAACCCCACTACATTTTGCTCATTTACCCGGACTTTGCTCTGAAGCCACCTTCCACCGTCTGATGTCGGAAAAAAGGCCCATCCAGCTATGCAGTACGTTGCAATGATATCATTAAAGCCGTGTAGGACTATGCTCTGAAAATCGGAAGTACTATATTTTTCAGTGTACTTAAGTTTTTCAGGTCCGTAGATGCCAATACCTTGTGGTCTACTTGCATTGACTGAAAAGGTGAGCTTCCTATTTTCCCCCGCAGGAATATCAATTGAAACATAAGTCTCCCTAGCCAATTCGTCTAAACTTGCCGGAAAAATTAATGCCATAACTTCCACCTCTTAAGTTTATTTATCGTAAGTATGTGGAGTGTATGTTTTTTTATTCACCAATTAAACTGATCAAATATCCCCACATCAACCCGCCTGTGCGACGCATGCAGGAACGCAATGATATTCCCGTTGTTCTTTGCCGGGAGCTTTTCGAAATGATCTCTCACCTGGTCCTCCCATTGCTTCACCGTAATGTCGGAGGATTTCAGGTGATCTATCTGATTCATAATCCATCCATACTGATCTGTTGTTACCCTCATATGCTGTTTATTCTTTTTCTGGCTGAAGTATTTCAAATAGGTTTTTATATAGGGATTTTCGTAAATATCCAGCCCCCACGACATGATCTTGCCGCGCTCATTTTTGACCGGGTTCCCAGTTGCTCGAGCTCCTTCATGCCGGCGCGGATACTGTCCTTTCCCTCGGTCGTGTGCCTGACCAGCTCGTCAATGTAAAAACGGAAACTGTCAAGTTTGGAGAGCATGTACGCCAGCAGCCCACGGGCCTTGATCTGTTCAAACAAAGCTTCGCCCACACCTTTCAACATACGGGACAACGCCAAAATTTGCGTTTGGCATCGTCAGGCCGGCGAGGATTTCTTTGCGCTAAAGGAGCGGCAACTTCCGCAGGTCCTCGCCTTTGTACCGCAGAATGTCGAACACAGCATAATAGGCCGGAAGGGTAGCGGAGAGGCGTGCAATTTTGCCGGCGCGCTTCGCCTGGAACCGAGTCATTACCGACTCGAAATCGGACACCCCGGTCGCCGGGTCCACGCATGCGATTTCACCGTCAAGTTCGATGTCGTGTGAAAATAAACCGCAGCTAATCTCCGGGTACTGCCGAGTGCAGGGTGGACGTTAGCGGACTCTTGCGAGAAGATCAACCGGTGTCCGTGATTTTCGGTTCAAATATGGAGCGCGGATCGCTGAACGGACCGGGGCTGTTGTGAGTAACATTGGATCAATAAATTTAAAACACCTCTTTACCGATTATAGCGTTTGGCTATCCAGTAGTGAGGCGGTAAGTTATGGGCGAGTTGTTATCCGCGACCATCACAACGCATAGGGCGAAGTTGCTCGCCGCATAATACTACCAACAGGAGGTGTATTGATGGATAAGAAGAATAATGCGAAGCACAGCTCCAAGCAAGTAAAAAAGAAATTAGGTGTTCCAAATCTTAATACGGAATTTGCTGATGCAGATCCCCCTAAAGGAACGTCCCAAAAGTCGAAGCAATAAAATGACATAAGACCACCGAGGCATAAGCCAAAGTGGTCTTTTCGTTGTCTCGCCTTTTTACTTATAGGTAGCAGACGTTGCAGTATATTCATTCACTTCGAACGTTAGGATATTGTTGAAAATAACGTAATCAGTACGTTTGCTGAACGGTCCTTTGTTGTTATTGTGCTTGTCAATTGCGTATTTGGATGGGCCGCTGCCGGCATCCTTTGCATCATACCAATTGTGGTATTTTCCTGTTAGAGAAACCAGAAGCAAATTGAATTACCTTAATGGAACAGCTACCGGAAAACCAAAGATAGATATAAATTTACCACATGGTGGATTACCAGTGGCCGCTTTATATTTGAATTTAGTTTAAATCCCTCTACTGGAAGTAGCAAAATTAATTCTATGAAAATAGACAAAACGGTCTAAAAAAAATTAAAAATTGATGAGACCCCAATTCGGCCCCAATATAGGTTTTTTGGTCCCTTATTAAATCGTAAGAAAAAAGAAGAGCCCTTGCTACGCAAGGGCTCTCAGCTATGATCTGTAGTGGGCTCGAACCACTGACCCCCACCCTGTCAAGATGGTGCTCTCCCAGCTGAGCTAACAGATCAGAATATAGTGAAGACAAAATTTATATTAGCAGGAACATAGGGAGATGTCAATTCTTTTTTTCTGAATAGGTGCGGTTATCCGGGCAACAATGAGAACTAGAACCCAAGACACTCATTTGCCAAGGAGGTAAAAACCTTATGTTCAAACGCAAACTTACGGCCCTTCCCAAGCGCCCTATACGCAAGGGGGTTCTGGGAATGACCGTCGCCTTGGCGTTTATGACTTTGGCTGGCGGATGTATGCTGGCTCCAAGCCAGGCCACTCTGGACCGGCAAGCGGTCGCTTCGCCTTGGTGGCTTGGTCCCTTCGTCACCGATGGCGTCTATGCGCCGACCGTGGAGGAAGAGGTCTACTCGAAAGAGACCATCATCCATCCCCAAAGCGAAGAGCCAAGCTCGGGCTACTCTTCGTCCCATTTGCGGGAGTAGCCTTTTTTGGTGACATAGAACATGGAGGCGATCAATAACACCGCGATAAGCACAGCCGCTGCGATCGTAACGCCCATAACCATAGCCGGATCGACCCCTCTCCCAAATAAATCGCTTCTGCAACCAACTATACACGAAAACGGTTTTTTTGTATAATGTTGCAGTTCAATGTTTATTGATGTAACACCATCTAGGGGAGGCATGTAAATGGCTGCAGTGATTATACATGTGGAGACGCAGGAGCAATTGGAGCATTGTCTTGAAATTCGCAAGGAAGTGTTCGTCAAGGAACAGAATGTCCCGATCGATCTGGAAATCGATGAATTCGACAAGCTTAGCCCGGATGTGCATCATGTCCTGGTGGAGGTCGACGGGACCTACGCGGCAACCGGGAGATTGACGTACTATAAGGACAATTCGGCCAAAATGCAGCGGATCGCCGTGCGCCAAGCGTTCCGCTCCCATGGGATCGGAAAAATCCTGCTTATCGCGCTGGAGGAGCTGGCGAGAGAGCTGGCCCTTTCGCAATCGGTACTGGATGCGCAATGCCAGGCCGAAGGCTTCTACCGCAAGCTCGGCTACGAAACGATTTCCACCGAGCCGTTCGATGACGCGGGGATTCCGCATGTACGGATGGTCAAACCGCTCAAGTAGATTCATATTCTGCGAAAAACAGGACATGCTATACCCATCACCCAAACTCAAACAGAGGAGATGTGAGGGCAGATGGCTATGGATACAAGAGAAAGGTTTATTGCGGTGCAAAAAAACGGCGACGGAGATCTGACCGCTTTTAAAACCTCAAGCGGCCGCGTTTTGGATTACGAGCAGGCCAAGCGCGAGGTCCAGGCCGGAGCGATTGCCGGGGCCAACCTGTTTAAGGGAAGGGACGGAGAAATGTACATCCGGAGCGATGCGGACGGCGATCCGAGCAACAACTTGGACGCGCTCCCTCGTTTTGAGTAAATCCTTGAAATTCCATAACTTAAACAAGCAGCCCGACCGTGAATTCCGGCCGGGCTGCTTCTCTTTGTTACAACGTATAGATTTGATGCTGGCGTAAAAACTCCATTTCTTCGGTCTGTCCGATAAAATTCTCCATCTCGTCCCCGTAATGCATCAGCAAAATAATTCGGCGGATTTCCGCCGGAAGGGACAGAAGCTGCTTGAGCTCGGTATGTACTTGGCCGGGGCCTTGAAGTTGAACTTCGTGCAAAATTTTACGGCAGTTTCTTTCTTCGACCAGACGGGTCAGCAAATCCCGTTGAAAGATCATATCGGCACTGTAAAAAGTCTCGCCGTTGATGTAAAGGGAGTAGCTGTCTTTACCTGGGATATGCGGCGTTTGAATCAATTCGACGGACAGGCATGGAGAGAGGTGGTGCGCAGTGCCTTCCGACAGCACTTTCACCTCGAAGGCATCTTCCAGCGATGCGATGCCTTCCTGGGTTAATCCTCCTTTCAGCGTATGTTCCCACAGCGGATGAACGAGCTTGTCGGCGATATACAAAACGGGCTTGCGGCCCCAAATAAACTTCATGCGAAAAGCGAATTCTTCCAAGCCGCCAACGTGGTCCCCGTGGATATGCGTGATCAGAATCCCGTCGATCTCATCCAGGGACTTGTCCAGTTGATGCAGGGAGAGCGGAGCCGTAATTCCGCAATCGATGAGCAGTGTGTAATCTTCCGCGTACAATATAGCGTTGTTGTTGTAATACTTCTTGGCGAATGCGCTGCCCGTACCCAGCATTTGAAGGCGCAGTGGCAATGTTACCCCTCCTTGGTTTAATCTGCTCCCATTAATGTACACGATTTTGAATCCGAACGAAAGAGCGGGCCCGGCAAAAAAAGTGGATTGTTTCAGTCGATGACCGCAACTTGAGCCTATCCCCGGAGTATAAATTTACATCAACACGAATGTAATGGAGGGTTACTTGGATGAAATGGAGAAGAGTTGCTGTACTGGTCGTTGCATTCTCCCTGATGGGAGGTTCTATGTTATTTGCCGATTCGGCCACCCAAAAAGTGAAACTGTTCCTGGACGGACAAGAAGTACAGGACGGGGGCTACATCGTCGACGGAAAAACTTATGTCCCGGTTCGTGAATTGGAAGGCCTTGTCGAATATGATGAGGCAACGAAAACGGTCAAATACTATAAACCGAATGTTCACATGTTCTTGTTTACGGGCGACACGGTCATCGGAAACATCAATATTAAGAAAACCGGTAAACTAAAATTCAATGTGTTCGCTCAAATTGACGGACTGCGGACGGATATTTCCGCGGTGCGCGTTTCCATCACCGCTCCCGACGGCGAATCCAAAGTGATTCAGTCCGACGAAATTAAGGAGCAGCGGGATAATTTCTGGTTCCGTACAAATGATTACACGTATGATTTCAAATCCGAAGGGAAGTATATCATTGGCTTCTATATGAAGCCTGTAGGAGGCGACTATACCCTGGTTTCGGAGAAGACGGTCATCGCCGAGAAATAACCGGGGGATACCGCGCCTTTGCCAAAATTGACCTGCCCCTTCTAAAATGATACGATACGAGGGAAACCGACAGGTTTTGGCAACCCATCAAATTAACCGAAGCGAGGTATTTCAATGAGCGATCACAAGCACGAACACGGTGAAGCTTGCGGCTGCGGACACGACCATGAGCATGATCATGAGCATGAGGAGTTCGTATTGACGCTGACGGATGAACATGGCAACGACGTAGAAATGGTTCTTGTCGAGACGTTTGACGTCGGCGACAAATTATATGCCCTTCTGTTGGAACGGAACAATCCGGAAGCCGACGGCATCATCCTGCGTATGGAAGAAGAGAACGAGGAAATGGTGCTTTACAATATCGAAGACGAGGACGAATGGCGTCAAGTGGAGGAAGCTTATAACGAGCTGGTCTCCCAGCAGGACGAAGCTTAATCGTTCGAACATAAATAGGGCTGTCCCAAGCGAGTGTGCTTTTGGGACAGCCCTTTCGTTTCAAGCCTAGAAAATCGGATCGGCCTCGACGATAACCTTGACGTTGTTAATGTACCGGTCTTCGGGCCCTTTTACGGGGAGACCGACTTCCACGTGATCGACGATATAGTCGATATTGCTCTGCGAGATCACTTCCCCCGGCAGCAGGATCGGAATACCCGGCGGGTATACATAAATGAACTCGGCGATGATGCGTCCCGCCGATTCCCGAAACGGGATGACCTCCGTATCCGCGTAGAACGCATCCCTGGGGATCAGGGAGAGCTGCGGGATTTCCGGGATTTTGACGATCAGCTCGTTCGCGTTGTTCTCCTTGTAATAGCACTCGGACAAGCTCCGCAGGGCCGTCAGCAGCGTTTCGATCGATTCCTGCGTGTCCCCCGGGGTAATGATACACAGAATGTTATACATGTCGCTGAGCTCCACTTCCACATTATAATGCTCGCGGAGCCAGTTCTCCGTTTCGTAGCCGGTGATCCCCAGATGGCGCACATGGATCGTCACTTTGGTCGGATCCAGATCATAGGCCGCCTCGCTGCCGAGAATCTCCTCGCCGAAGCTGTACAACCCCGGGATCTTGTTGATTTCCCGGCGCAGATAATGGGCCATTTCCAGCGACTGCTGGACCATCTCGCGCCCGTGCAGGGCGAGATTTCTGCGGGCGGTATCGAGTGAGGCGAGCAGCAGGTAGGAGGTCGAAGTCGTCGTCAGCATACTGATGATCGTCTGCACGCGATTCGGGCTGACGAGACCGTTCTTGGTGTTGATATTGAGCACGGAGCTTTGCGTCATGGAGCCGCCCAGCTTATGTACGCTCGTGGCCGCCATATCCGCTCCGGCCTGCATGGCCGACATCGGAAGCTCCTCGTGAAAATGAATGTGAACCCCGTGGGCTTCATCCACAAGCACAGGGACATGATAGCTGTGCGCCAGATCGACGATGTCCTTGAGATGGGCGCAGACGCCGAAATAGGTCGGGTTGATGACCAGGACGGCTTTTGCATCCGGGTGGCGCTCCAGCGCCCGCCGCACGGACGAGGAGGTGATCCCGTGATCGATCCCGAGGTTCGTGTCCTGCGCGGGGGATACGAATACCGGCTTGGCCCCGGAAAAAATGATCGCGGACATCACCGATTTGTGAACATTTCGCGGAACGATAATTTTATCACCGGGAGAACAAACGGACATGACCATAGTCATGATGGCTCCGCTCGTGCCTTGTACCGAGAAATAGGTATGGTCCGCGCCGAATGCGTCGGCGGCCAGCTTTTGCGCTTCCTCGATCACTCCGGTCGGCTGGTGAAGATCGTCCAGCGGAGCGATATTGATCAAGTCGATGGACAGGGCGTTATCGCCAATAAATTCGCGGAATTCTTTATCGGTTCCGAGCCCTTTTTTATGCCCGGGAATGTGAAATTGAACGGGGTTGGCGGCCGCATGTTTTTTAAGTGTGGAGAAGAGCGGCGTTTTTTGGTGATCCATAGGGCCATCCCTGCCTTTCATAAAATTTTAACAAGGTTGAGTATAGCAAACTGGGACCGGAATGCAAGCGAAGTTTGCTGCCAGGCCCTGGGAGCAGCCGAGGCAGGTTAAGTTGACTGCGAAAAAGGATAGACTGGAGAGGACGGACTTTAAAAGTTAGCCAAGAGAAAGGAGAGAACCGACCATGGAACTGGCTGCCAAATTGCCATCGCGAAAACTGCTTACCCCCACTTTTATTTGCTTGTGGATTATTATGTTTTTGGTTGAATTCGTAAAGGGGGCTCTGATCGTTTCGATCCTGCCCGTTTATATAGGAGATGTGCTGAAACTCAGTGCGTTTGCCATCGGATTGTCTTTCTCGTGCCAATATATCGGGGATAATCTGTTTCGCAGCCCGGCGGGCTGGCTGATCGAACGGATCGGCTTCCGGATGACGATGACGATCGGGCTTTGCATCACGTTTGGGGGCGTTTTTCTGATAACGGTCATGAAAACGATGGGGTTCATCGTATTGGGGTGCACCTTGCTCGGGGTCGGTACCGCTCCGTTATGGCCCTGTGTGCTGATGGGCATCACGTCCGTCACGGAAGAAAGCAAAAATTTCGCCACCGCCATGGGCGTTATTCAGATTTCGAGCCTGGGCGGAACGGGGCTGGGACCGGTCATCATCAATTTTCTGGTCGGATTGTCGTATACGCTCGTTTTCTGGATCCTGCTCGGATGCATCGGCATCGTCATTCTTGTCTCCCTGCTCTTACCGGGGAATACCGGCGGGAAGTCGAAATCGCCTTCAGCGGCAGGGAGCGAGGACCAAACTTCTCTGTGGAAGGGGGGGCTTTGGGAAAATATCAAGCAGACCCACCGGCAGATTCGCAACAATCTGAAGGTCAGCCCGCTTCTATACCCGGCGTTGTTTTTGCAGTCTTTTGCCATCGGCCTGCTGACCCCCGTGATCACCCTGTTCGTAAGGACGGAGCTCGGACTCTCTCCGGAGGCGTTCAGCTTGATGCTCATCGCGGGTGGGGGAATTACCGTGCTCGGACTGATTCCGGTCGGCAAAATGGTCGACAAGTACGGCACCGCGCTCTTTTTGAACATCGGCTTTTCGCTCTCCGCCGTGGCGGTCGGATTGTTCGCCTTTACTCGGAATCTTCCGGCCGTATGGGCGCTCGTTATGCTGATCGGACTGAGTTACGCCTGCATTCTGCCGACGTGGGACACGATGATTTCCCGGATTCTGCCGAAAGGGGAAAAAGGGACGGTCTGGGGGCTTTTCCTGACGATCCAGGGCTTCGGCATGGCTATGGGCCCCGCCGTGTCGGGGAAAATGTGGGACGGCTGGGGCGCGCCGGCTCCGTTTGTGGCAAGTGCCGTCTCGATGGCGCTGCTGTTCTTTCTCCATTTGCATCTGTCGCGCAAAAAGCCCGCTTCCCCCGGAAAACCGATCCGGTAAGAAGCAGGCTGGGAAGTTTGCAGTGGTTTAGAAAGAAGCTTTGTACAAGGGAAGCAGGGAACGGAACGTCTCTTCGATCTTGGCGGTAAGCTTGTCCCCGTCCCGCAGAATCAGTTCATTCCGGTCCAGCCGAAGGCCGCACATGATTTCCGCTTTTTTGACCGACTTTAGCTTCTCGCCCATGCTCCGGAGCTCGGTAAGGCCGGTTTCACGATGCGGCGTGCCGTCCGGATTCATATGGTCCATCGACCAGTAGAATCGGGCGGGGACGACGGCCTTCAGCTCGTCGGCGTGCTTCATCATGTATTCGGCAAAAACCGACTTATTCGGGCTCTCGTAGATCACCGCGAAGATGACGAACAAATGGGTGGAGAACATACCGACCTCGAAGTGAGGAAGTGCCTTATACCCTCGTTTACTCCCGGCCCACGCCACCCAGGTATCGATCGGCGGGTTAACCTTGCGCCGCGCATGCTTGGCCACATGAGGATGCATTTCCTCCCCGCACAACGCGGACAGATAAGGAGCGAGCGAACCTCCCAGAGCCTCCAGTTTAGGGCGAATATGGCCGATGATGGCCTCCATTCGGGGCTCGAGCCCCGGTACGGTCAACGCATCAAAATCCTGTTCGGTAAATCCGTTAAAACTCATGTTTTCCGACCTCCATTACAACGCTAACTGTTTGACTTATGTCCCAAGTATAACACACTTGGCACGACCGGATTCCCGGGTTCGGGGCGGGGCAAAACGGCCGGAGGATGGAAGAACTGCGCCCTTTTGCGTCAGAAACAGCCCGATGAGGGTAAAAATAATCAATAATCCAAGTTCTTTTACATAAGATGAAGTATAAGATAGGGTAAGCCGAAAGTGGGAGGAAAGCGAAGACGCCGAAGCCCTTCAAGACAAGGGAAACGGAGTCTTGAAAAAAGGGAGGGAGTGCCGTGAACAAAAGCTATGAAGTGGAATACTGCAACCTGGAACTCCGATTCGACCGCCGGCACATACAGCAGCTGATCCGCGATTTGATCCAAGACGGATATTCTTTATATTGGAGTGAAAACGAATCCATTTTTATCATTTCCGTACGCACGGGACGCAAGCTGACCAAGCTGCGCTTTCAGCGTCTGGGAAAAGGATACAAGCTCGTGGGCGATTATGTGATCAAGGACGCCAAGCTGGCCGAATGGCTGGAGAAGCTGATCGGCGAACTGCGGGGGCATGCGGTGGTGAAGCGATTCAAGGACCGCCAAATTTTTATCGAGAATATTCTGTTCGGCGAAGTGATTCGACTGGTGGAAATCAACGGGATGGAACACCGCGTCATCTACCAGAAAGGCCCGGTCTTGGACCTGGAGAAGATGGCGGAAATCTACGCCTCCCAATCGGCGGAACAGCAGTTGGAAACCCTGCAGCAAGAGCTGGACCGGGAACTGGAACGATTGTATGAAGCGCTGCAAAAGGGCGACGATGCGTCGGCCGAAGCTTGCAAGGAAAGATTGCGCAAGATTCGGATCAAACTGATCGCCCTGGAATGGTAGGCGTATTTTAAGGTAAACTATGATTAAAATCATTGCCGGCCCCCTAATACATGGGGGTTGTTTTCTTGGGCGCCGGCCGCAAGGGGTTCACTTCTGTACGCAAAAGAGTTAAAATGATATTATTGATAAAAAAATAGTGTGCAAAGGATGGAGACCATGTCAAAACAACAGATTGGCGTTATCGGCTTGGCCGTTATGGGCAAAAACCTGGCCCTCAATATTGAAAGCAGGGGCTTTACCGTTTCGGTATACAACCGTTCCCCGCAAAAGACGCATGACCTTCTGGAGAACGAAGGCAAAGGTAAAAACCTGGTCGGCACGTTCTCGGTCGAGGAATTTGTACAGTCCCTTGAAACGCCTCGCAAAATTTTGATCATGGTACAAGCCGGTTCCGCAACCGACGCTACCATTGAGAGCCTGCTTCCTTACCTGGATCAAGGCGACATCATTATCGACGGAGGCAACGCTTTCTTCCCGGACACGCAGCGCCGCAGCAAGGAGCTTGAAGCCAAGGGCTTCCGTTTCATCGGAACCGGGGTATCCGGCGGTGAAGAAGGCGCCTTGAAAGGACCTGCGATCATGCCTGGCGGCCAAGAAAGCGCCTATAAGCTGGTCGAGCCGATCTTGACGGCGATTTCCGCGAAAGTGAACGGCGATCCTTGCTGTACATACATCGGACCGGACGGTGCCGGACATTATGTGAAAATGGTCCACAACGGCATCGAGTACGGCGATATGCAATTGATCGGCGAAGCCTACCACTTGCTGAAAGACGTTCTTGGCGTGGATGCCAAGGAATTGCATGAAATTTTCACGGAGTGGAACAAAGGCGAGCTCGACAGTTATCTGATTGAAATTACGGCCGACATTTTCTCGCAGTATGACGAAGAGACCGGCAAGCCGATGGTCGACGTGATTCTCGATGCCGCCGGCCAGAAAGGCACCGGCAAATGGACAAGCCAAAGCGCGCTGGATCTCGGCGTACCGTTGTCCATGATCACGGAGTCCGTCTTCTCCCGCTTCTTGTCCGCCATGAAGGAAGAGCGCGTAGCGGCAAGCAAAGTGCTCAGCGGTCCGGCCAAGAAACCGTTCAGCGGCGACAAAGCGGAGTTCATCGAGAATGTGCGCAAGGCGCTGTTCGCCAGCAAAATCGTATCCTACGCCCAAGGCTTCGCGCAAATGCGCGCCGCTTCCGACGAATACGGCTGGGATCTGAAATACGGAAACATCGCGATGATCTTCCGCGGGGGCTGCATCATTCGCTCGCAATTCCTGCACAACATCAAGGAAGCTTACGACCGCGATCCGGCTCTCAAAAACCTGCTGTTGGATTCCTACTTCAAAAACGTGGTGGAAAGCTACCAGGACGCATGGCGCAAAGTCGTGTCCGTCGCCGTGGAGAACGGCATTCCGGTACCGGGCTTTGCCAGCGCGCTGTCCTACTACGACAGCTACCGGACGGAGCGCCTGCCGGCCAACCTGCTGCAAGCGCAGCGCGACTACTTCGGTGCCCACACGTTCAAACGCGTGGACAAGGAAGGCGTCTTCCATCACCAATGGTTCTAAGCGACGTCTCCTAATATGAGCTATTACAAATCAGCGCCACGGCTGCGGAATTACTCCGTTTGCCGCGGCGCTTTTTTGTTTAACGCTGGAAGAGTATGCCGTTATTGAAGAAGGGTGCCAAAGTAGCCGCGCCTGTGTTATGATATGAAAAAGTTATTTTGGCCTTTTTAGTGTACGACAGGAAATGGGTGGGGTCATGAAGAGCAAGAAAGATGTCATCGTGCTGGTCGGAATGATGGGGACCGGCAAATCGACGGTAGGAGCTTGTCTCGCCGCGGAGACCGGCTATCGGCTGCTGGATCTGGACGCTTTAATTGCCGCCGAAGCGGGCTGCAGCATCCCCCGGCTGTTCGAGGAGAAGGGGGAGCGGTATTTTCGCGACTTGGAAACCCGGGTTCTCTGCGAAACGCTGAAAGAGCGCGGCGCGGTGCTGGCGACCGGCGGCGGCGCGGTGCTTCGGCCGGAGAATTGCCGGGAAATGCTTGAGCATGGCTGGGTTGTAGCCCTCCACGCTACGGCTGAAGAGATCCTGGCCCGGGTCGGGGAAGATCCGAACAGACCGCTTCTCGCCGGCGGAGCCGAAGCCAGAATCGCGGCGCTGCTGGAGGAACGTAAACACGCCTATGAATTTGCCGATATCACAATTCAAACAACCGGAAAGAGCGCGGAAGAAGTGTCCGCTGAGATTTTAATGCATTACCGCGGCTAATCGACAATATTTGCAAAGGGGATTTTTACATATGGACATGATCGTAAGGCCTACGGCAGAACTGAAGGGAGAGTTCGGGGCGCTTTCCTCCAAAAATTATACGACCCGTTATTTGCTCGTCGCCGCTTTGGCGGAAGGGACCAGCACGATATACTACCCCGCTCATAGCGAGGATAGCGACGCGATGCGCCGCTGTATCCGGGATCTCGGGGCGGTGCTCGAAGAAGACGACGAGAAAATCGTGATCACCGGCTTCGGCAAGCATCCGCGGGATGTGAAGGAACTCAATGTCGGCAACGCCGGGGCCGTGCTGCGGTTTTTGATGGCGATCGCTTCGCTTTGTCCGGAAGTCACGTTTGTGAACACCTACCCGGATTCTTTGGGCAAACGTCCGCACAGCGACTTGATCGAAGCGTTGGAAAGCATGGGCGTGGATATCGAGCACCGGGAGGGGCGCCTTCCGATCACGATCCGCGGCGGACGCCCGAAGGGCGGGAAAATCCGGGTATCGGGCGAGGTCAGCTCCCAGTATTTAAGCGCGCTGCTCTTCTTGACCCCGCTGCTGGAAGAAGACAGCGAGATCGAGGTGCTGGGTGACCTGAAATCGAAAGTCGTGATCGGACAGACCTTGGAGGTGCTGGAGCAAGCGGGAATCACCGTGGACGCTTCAAGCGACTATAAGGTGTTCCGGGTTCAGGGGCGCCAAAGCTACCAGGCGAAACAATATACGGTGCAAGGGGATTATCCCGGATCTGCGGCCATTCTGGCGGCGGCGGCCGTCACCAAATCCGACGTGAAAATTCACCGGTTGATGGAGAGAAGCAAGCAAGGGGAGCGGGCGATCGTGGATGTGCTGCAAATGATGGACGTTCCGCTCAGCCACCGTGACGATACGGTGCACGTACTGGGGAACGGCCGGCTTCGTCCGGTGGAATTCGACGGCGACGCGGCAACCGATGCGGTGCTGGCTATGGTGGCGGCCGCCGTATTTGCGGACGGAACCTCCCGCTTCTACAACGTGGAGAATTTGCGGTATAAGGAATGCGACCGGATTACAGACTACTTGAATGAACTGAGAAAAGCGGGGGCCAAAGTGGAGGAACGGCAATCCGAAATCATCGTGCACGGCCGGCCCGCGGGATTGGAAGGCGGCGCGACGATCGACGCGCATTACGATCACCGGGTGATCATGGCGCTTACCGTGGTAGGGTTGCGGTGCAAGGAACCGTTATTGATCAAAGATGCGCATCACGTGGCGAAGTCGTATCCGCAATTTTTCGATCATCTGAAGGCGCTTGGCGCATCGGTCGAGTGGGTAAAATAAGGTCAAGAAAGGTGTGATGGATCATGGCATTTGAAAATCCAGGGCGTGATGAAATCAAGAAAATTTTGGAGAATGCCGGAAATATCGCCGTCGTCGGATTGTCCGACAAGACGGACCGGACCTCGTACATGGTCTCGCAGGCGCTGCAAAATAACGGTTACCGGATTATTCCGGTAAATCCGTCCGTCAGCGGGGAGATTCTCGGCGAGAAGGTATACGCATCCTTGAAGGATATTCCCGAGCCGGTGGATATCGTTAACGTGTTCCGCCGCAGCGAGTATACGCCGGAAGTGGCCCGCGAAGCGGTGGAAATCGGGGCGCACGTCCTCTGGCTTCAACTCGGCATCGTGAGCGAGGAAGCGTATGAAATTGCCTCCAAAGGCGGCTTGACCGTCATTATGGACCGCTGCATTAAAGTGGAGGACAGCATTTTGATCGGCAAACGCTAATATATGCATACCGGAAGGGTGTCCCGGAGTCATCGGAGATGGCGGGGGCGCCCTTCTTTGTTTAAATTCCTTTGACAAATTTGCGAAGCTGGGCTTACCATAAAGTATTAGAGAGAGGGTATCCTATACTTCACAGTAAGGACTTAGGGGGTCGAAACATGATACAGGGCATCGGAGCAGCGGCTGGCGTCGCCATCGGCAAGGCGTTTGTGCTGCCCGCCTGGGAGTGGGATGTGCCGGATCGCCGGATGGAGAAGGTGGATCTCGCCAAAGAGTTCGAGAGACTGTATGAGGGAATCCGAACCTCCAAAACCGAGATTGAATTCATGAAGAATGAAATCAAGGAAACGGTGGGGGTCGCGGAGTCCAGCATTTTTGATGCGCATATCGCCATTTTGGAAGACCCTGTATTCATGAGCGAGATTCAGGGCATTATCGAACGGCAGTATAAGGCTGCCGAGGTTGCTGTAAAAGAAGCGATCGACCATTTTGTTACGATGTTCGATCTGTTGGATGATGAATATATGAAGGAGCGGGCGCTGGATATCAAGGATGTCGGCAACCGGCTCCTGAAACATTTGCTGGGCACGCCGGAGATTACGCTGCCGTCGGATACCCAGCCTTACATTTTGGTGGCCAAGGAATTGTCGCCGTCCCAGCTGGTGCATTTGAATCCCGAGAACGTGCTGGGCATGGTCACGATGGCCGGGGGGAAAACTTCGCATTCCGCGATTATGGCCCGGGCGCTCGGTATTCCCCTCGTGTCCGGTCTGGAGAACAAGCTGACGAAACCGCTGCAGACCGGGGACCTGCTGGTGATCGACGGTGACGACGGCAGGCTTTACCTGGATCCGGAGCAGGAAATTATCGACCGGTATACCGAGATCGCCGAGAAACAGCGCCGCCGCAAGGAGCAGTTGCAGCTGCTCGCATCCGTCGAGGCGGTGACGAGGGACGGTTATCGGATGCGGCTTGCCGGGAACATCAGCTCGGTCAAGGATTTCGAGCAGGCGATCAAATACGGGGCGCAGGGCGTGGGCCTGTTCCGTACGGAATTTTTGTACATGGATCGCCCGGCATTTCCGACCGAAGACGAGCAGTTTGAAGTATACCGCCAAATCGTCGAGAAGGCGGACGGCCACCCGGTCGTCATTCGTACGCTGGATATCGGCGGAGACAAGCAGCTGGAGTATTTTACGATTCCGGAGGAAGAAAACCCGGTGCTCGGTTATCGGGGGATTCGTATCAGTCTGGACAGCAAAGAGCTGTTCAAAACCCAGTTGACGGCGATTTTGCGGGCCAGTGTTTATGGCCAGATCAAAATTTTGCTGCCGATGGTGTCCTCGCTGGAGGAACTGAAACGGGCCAAAGGATTTGTGGAAGAAGCCAAGCGGGAATTGTCCGATCGCGGGCTGCCGTATTCCGACGAAGTGGAAGTCGGCGTGATGATCGAAGTGCCGGCGGCTGCGGCCATCGCCGATCTTCTCGCCAGGGAAGCCGATTTCTTCAGTATCGGCACGAACGACCTGGTGCAGTACGTGCTTGCGGTCGATCGGATGAACGAAAAGATCGCCCACATGTATAACTCCTACCACCCGGCCGTGCTTCGCATGCTTCGCCAAACGGTGTCGGCCGCGAAGGAAGCCGGCATCCCGGTCAGCGTATGCGGCGAGATGGCCGGCGACGAAAAGGCGCTGCCGATTTGGCTGCACCTTGGGGTCGACACGCTCAGTATGTCGCCGCAGTCCTTGCTGCGGGTCAAACACCGGATCTTAAACAGCTCGTTGAAGGAAGCCGAGGAAGAAGGGCGCTACTGCTACGGTTTGTCGACGAGCGAAGAAATCGAGGCGGAGCTTACCCGTTACCTGGGCAAAGATCCGGTCCTTGGCCGTTAGGACATACCGGGGAGGACACGTGTCCGCCTTGTTTGGGGCTTTAGCCAGTTGAGCTGGCAAAGCGTTCGAAAACAAGAAACCACCTGCTATGCGGGTAGTGATGCTTATAGCAAAAAACCTGATGGGGGCGTTATCATAGGAATGTTCAAGCTACTATGTATAACGAAAGGAAAAGGTGGCTTAATGGCTAATCGAAGTGATATGTCACATACAAAGAAGCGCCTAGTGTGCTTCCAAGCTTCGAACTCCAAAAAGATGCAAATCTGCAGGTATTTAAGCCGATTCCCGAGGGAATGCGAAAAAAGATGCAAATCTGCAGGAATTTCTAGCGATTTTAAAGAAATGAGCCGGTTTCGTCGAAAATTCCTGCAGATTTGCAGGTATTTAGAAATTTTGAGTCCAAACAGGAAAAAAGCATGCAGATCTGCAGGAATTTTAAGTTATCAAGGTTGTTTGAAGGGGTACTAGTAATCATCGCACCCCTTCAGGGGTAGTCAAAAGCGGCAGCGGCCTAGTAGCTTGAACGTAGTGAAAGTAAGCGCCTTTAGACGCGAGTCGGTAATAAAGGCTTATAGCCTTAGAGAAAACCACCCGTTCACACGGGTGGTTTTCGTTTTAAGCCCTGGCGGCCAAAGCATCGACGAACGCTTTTCCGTATTCCGGCAAATCGGGCGGACGCCGGGCGGAGACGATATGTCCGTCGATGACGACGGGCTCGTCCTTCCAAACCGCTCCGGCATTTTCCATGTCATCGCGTATGCCCGGCGTGGAGGTGACGGTGACGCCTTTCAGGATGCCGGCGGAAATGAGAACCCATCCCGCATGGCAAATTTGTCCGATCGGCTTTTTCGCTTCATTCATCTCCCGGACAACCTCAAGTACTTTCCCGTACCTGCGCAGCTTGTCCGGGGCCCAACCTCCGGGCACGAGGATGCCGTCGTATTCGCTGGAACGGATTTCCGCGAACGACAGATCCGCCACGGCGGGCACCCCGTATTTACCGATGTATTTTTTGCCTTTCTCGAACCCGGCCAGATGCACCTCGGCTCCTTCCTCGCGAACGCGATAAATCGGGTACCACAGCTCCAAGTCCTCGAATTCTTCATCCACCAGAGCGATGATCTTCTTACCAGATAATCTCAAATTCGTCTCCTCCTGTCTTCTTTTGCCCTTGACGAAAATCGTTTTCAATATTTTAATTGTATCAAAAATGATGTTCTTCTTCATGCCCATAGTGCAAGGATATTCTTTCTTGCACTGGCAAATCTTTTGTACCGACCCAAAACGCGATGGACTATTTATGAGGTGATCCTATGCGCAGGCTTTGCCGCTGCGGACAAGAAATGAATTTCGGATTCCGGCTGGTCATGTTTGAAAATAAGTTTCAAATTGACCGGGTGCCGATCTTTGAATGCGACAGCTGCGACTTCTATGAAGTACTGCCGTTCGTTAAGCCGGATTTGCTGGACTTGCTGAATCAGTTAAAACAACAGGACGTCAAAGGACGTGTATATTTCACCGAAGTCAATGAATTGGCGGATGTTCTTTATGAATTGTTCCGCAAATGGACCAAGGCGGACTCCGTCTTGTTTGAAGCGATGCTGGAACAGCATTGTGAAGAGCGCATCAATCTGCTGCTCGATTTGTACGGCTGTGCTCAAAAGATGAACGATGAAAATTGGATGAAAGAAATAGCCTCACGGTTAGCAACTTTGTCGAAATTTGTTAAAGAACGTCAGTTTATGGGTGCGAAGTAACAGATTTTCTTGATGAATTTGTCGTCCCGAGTTGTTTTTCGCATACCGTTTTTGGTAAGATATGATTTAGGAAAATGAAAATTGGTTTTCTGAAAGGAATGGATGCGAGATGCCAGAATTGAGGAGAATCACAACGAAAGAGGATCTGCACCGTGTTGTGGAACATTCGGCGACGGAGCCGCTGCTGCTGTTTAAACACAGTACGCGATGCCCGATCAGTTCCGGGGCATACCGGGAATTGGAGAATTACCTGAACGGGGCTCCGAATGAGAAGATTACATACGGATTGATTTATGTGGTGGAGGACCGGGAAGTCTCCAACGAGGCGGCAGAGGTTCTCGGCGTGAAGCATGAGTCGCCGCAGGCTCTTTTGGTGAAAGATGGACAAACGGTTTGGCATACCTCGCACTCCAGGATCACCGCAGAGGCTCTGCGAGGAATTCTTGTGTAAATGAAGCGTTATCATTGCACAAAGTAGTATTTTGTCGTATCATAAATTTAATTGAAACATTGGGCTCGTGAATTAAATGAGTGAAAATCTATTGGCAATGGAGAGAATAATGTGACGGTTACCATTTACGATGTGGCTCGTGAAGCGGGCGTCTCGATGGCTACGGTTTCCCGGGTTGTGAATAACAATCCCAACGTGAAACCGCAAACTCGGAAAAAAGTATACGAAGCGATTGAACGTTTGGGATATCGTCCGAACGCGGTGGCAAGAGGTCTTGCCAGCAAGAAGACGACGACGGTCGGAGTGGTGATCCCGGATATTTCGAATTCGATTTTTGCCGAGATTGCACGAGGTATCGAAGATATCGCGAACATGTACCACTACAATATTATTTTATGTAATGCGGACAAGAAGAAAGAGAAGGAAATCCGGGTTATCAACACTTTGCTTGAGAAACAAGTGGACGGGCTTCTGTTCATGGGCGGAACCGTGACGGAAGAACATGTACAGGCGTTCCAGACCTCGGCAGTCCCAATCGTTCTGTGCGCAACAAGCGACGAGAACGGGATGATCCCTTCGGTGGATATCGACCATGAAGCAGCGGCCTTCGATGCGGTCAGCACGCTGGTCCGCCATGGCCATCGCCATATCGCTATGATCAGCGGCACGCTGCAGGATCCGGCCAACGGTTATGCGCGCTTCCAAGGGTACAAACGCGCCCTCGAAACCGCGGGAATTCCTTATGACGAGGATCTCGTGCGGATCGGCAATTACCGGTACGAGTCCGGGGTGGAAGCGATGAAATATTTCCTGGGTCTCAAGAAGCGCCCAACCGCGATTTTCGCCGCAACGGACGAAATGGCGATCGGTGCGATTCACAGCATTCAGGACGAAGGCTTAAGAGTCCCGGATGATTTCTCAATCATCAGCGTGGACAATATTCGTATGGCGTCCATGGTTCGTCCGCAGTTGACGACGGTTGCCCAGCCGATGTACGACTTGGGTGCGGTAGCCATGCGTCTTCTGACGAAACTGATGAAGAAGGAAACCGTGGAGAATCCTCGGGTCATTTTGCCGCATGAAACGATTTTGCGGTTGTCCGTCAGCCACGTATAGGCTGCTTCCATTTTATAGAGATTAGATAGACAAATATATGAAAAAGGTTATAACGGAAAAAGCTCCTCTTGAAGGAGCTTTTTTTAGGCTGCGGGGCAAATAAAGCCTGCATAAACTCGATAAAGGAGCGATTGAAGATGCTGAAAACAATCGGAATCATCGGAGCCATGGATGAAGAGCTGGCGTTGCTGCTGGACGGTATGGAGGACAAAGAGCCGGTGGCGCAGGCCGGGCTTTCCTTTGTGAAAGGGAAGTTCCACGGCAAAGACGTCGTGGTGTGCAAATCCGGCGTGGGCAAAGTAAATGCGGCGATTACCACGCAGGTGCTGGTCGACCGTTTTGACGTTGGAATGATCTGGTTTACCGGGGTGGCCGGCGCGCTGCACCCTTCGCTGGATATCGGCGATATCGTCATTTCGTCGTCCTGTCAGCAGCACGATATGGACTGCTCGCCGATCGGGTTTCCGCGCGGGATCACCCCGTTTCAAGAGGTGTCCGACTTCCCGGCCGATCCCCGGCTGATTAAACTTGCCGAGGAAGCCTGCGCCCGCGTCTGCCGGGAGAACGGCTACAGAGTCGGCCGAATTTTGTCGGGGGACCAGTTTATCGCCGATCCGGAAGTCGTCCGCTTTCTCTATGAGCATATGGACGGGGCCTGCGTGGAGATGGAAGGCGGGGCGATCGGTCAAGTCTGCCATATGAACGCCGTGCCTTACGTGATGCTGCGCTCGATGTCCGACAAAGCGGATGGAACGGCGGACGTGAACTTCGCCGAATTTACCGTGATCGCATCCAAGCGGTCGTTCGAGATTATCGAAGATATGATCCGGCATGTCGATGCCTTAAATTAAATTTACCGGAACTTAAGTTAGGGGACCCTAGGGTAGTCCTGAAGCGCAACCGCGAGATTCTCGCGGTTTTTTGCCGTAATTTCCGCCCTGCGCGGAATCGCCTCCCAACGCGTCAAATCGTCGAGCCAAAACGCGGGGAGGGGCGTTGGCGTTTGACTCTGCCATTTCCCGGCCCAGCTCTGCGGCAGCTCGGTTTGCGGTCGGTCCTCCCGATCCAGCGCCTCTTTCAGCGGGTGTTGGCTCATTTCCAACCAAAGCAGGCTCCAGGCGCGGGGAACGACCCGCCACATATCGTAGCCGCCTCCGCCTACGGCTACCCATCGGCCGCCGCAATGCGCATGGGCCAGCCGGTGGAGAATCGCCGGCATTTTGCTGTAAATGGCCATGCTGCAGTGCATATGGCTTAACGGATCCAGGGCATGGGCATCGCAGCCATGCAGGCTGACGATCAAGTCCGGCTTGAAATAACCGATCAGCCGGGTAATGGAGGTTTCGAAGCACTCCATCCAGGAGGCGTCTTCCGTATACGGCTGGAGCGGAATGTTCATGCAGGCTCCGTAGCCCAAATGTTCACCCCGTTCCTGGAGAAACCCCGTCCCGGGGAACAAGTATTTTCCCGTTTCATGAATGGAATATGTACACACATCCGGGTCGGAATAGAAGCTCCATTGTACCCCGTCTCCGTGGTGAACGTCGGTGTCGACGTACAGCACCCGGGCCCCGAACCGGCGTTTCGCGTAAGCGATGGCCACGGCGGCGTCGTTATAGACGCAGAAGCCGGCGGCTTTCGCCGATAAGGCATGGTGCAGACCGCCGCCCAGGTGCAGCGCGTGGTCCGCCCGGCCCGAGAGGACCGCATCCACCGCGGTGATCGTTCCCCCGACAACGTAAGCCGCCGCTTCGTGCATGCCGGGAAAATACGGAGTGTCCTCGTCCATCAGCCCGTACTGCTCCGCACGCTCCATCCACGCCGGGTCAGGCGGAGATTCGCTGAGCGCCTTGACCGCTTCGATGTAGGCGGGCTGGTGAATCCAGAGGAGCTCCTCCTCCGTGGCGGGACGGGTGATTAGCATCTCCTCCGAATTCAGCGCGTCGCAGGCCCGCAGAAGGTCCAGCGTGAGCTGTAGCCGGAGCGGGTGAAACGGGTGATGATCGTGGAAACGGTACTTCAGCGATTGTTCATGATGGACAAATAAAGCGTTTCCAGACATGGCGTCACGCGTCCTTTCTCGGAAGACTTGTTCAATACATGAAGCGCTGCTGGAAACGGATCCGGTCAAACTGTTCCTTCGATTCGAGCGGAACGTCCTTGCCGATCCGGACCATCAGGCAGTTGGCGGGGTGGGAGCAGATTTCCGGATCGTCCGTCGCATACCAGACCATATCGACGGTCTGCATCAGCCGCTCCATCATCTTGCGGTAATCCCAAACGGAAAGGCCGCTGCTTTTTAAATCCCAGTGCCAATAATACTCCGTCGTAAATACGATGTATTTCTCCATTTGACCGTCCTCGAAAGCGGTACGAATCAAACTGGACCCGATCCGGCGGGATCTGTATTCATTGGAAACCTCGATGGCCCCCAGCTCGATTAAATCGGGCATATTTCCTTGTGACCACCGCTCCATCTCGTCGGGATAATGGAACGTCACATAGCCGATAATGACCTCCTGTTCCCGGGCGATAATGATCCGCCCCTCCGGCAGCCCCGCAATTTCAATCAACGCTTCCAACTGCTCTTCGGGACGGCGGAAAGCGTCGAGATCCGGGTGCATTCGGAGTGTGGCCAAATGGGAAGGAGGAACAGGACCTTCCAATATGATCTCGCGATCGGCTTGGGGCAGGGTATGGCGGATATACGTTTTTCGGTGTTCCATCATTGCCGCCTCCTTTGCTCGTTCCCCTAACATATAGCAGAAAAATGCAAAATTGAAAAGTATAGCCGGAGGAAAAGACGTGTGTTATAATGATTTCCGACATAATTTATTCACAAATATAACTTGACATCGTGATTTTTGTTACATTATTCCGATTCTACTGCTTGTCTCGCGACCCGAACAAAAATCATCCCGCTTATGTAAGTAACTTTGTATCCGTTTTCATGAGTTTGATCTATTCTATTATATTTTTTGCAAAGATCAAGGGAGGATGGAACGATGAGCCAATTGCAAGGTGAAATTATTACAGCGGACGCGCCTTCATCGAACTTGGGCAATTATGAAGAGGCGTATGCGAATTTTCATTGGGAGGATGTGGAGAAGCAGTTCTCCTGGTATGTGACCGGGAAGGTCAATCTCGCTTATGAAGCGATCGACCGGCATGTCGACGCAGGCAAGGGAGACCGCCCCGCGCTTTTGTTCAGCGATTCGGCGCGGAACGAGACGTATACGTTTGCGGATCTGCAGCGCAAGTCGAATCAGTTCGCCAATGTGCTTCGCGGCCAAGGTATTTCCAAAGGAGACCGTGTATTTGTATTTATGCCGCGCAGCCCTGAATTATATGTCAGCATCCTTGGCATTATTAAAATCGGTGCCGTGGTCGGCCCGTTATTTGAAGCTTTCATGGAGACGGCCGTCAAGGACCGGCTGGAGGACAGCGGGGCGGTAGCGCTCGTAACCACGCCCGGGCTGCTGCCCCGGGTCAAGCGGGATGAGCTTCCCTTGCTGAAGACGATCTTCCTTGTAGGGGAGGATATAGAGACGCAAGAGGGGATTGTGGATTACAATACGGCGATGGAAGCCGCCTCCGAGGAGACGGAAATCGAATGGGTCAACCGGGAGGACGGTTTAATCTTGCATTATACGTCCGGTTCGACCGGGAAGCCCAAGGGGGTTTATCATGTCCACAACGCCATGCTGCAGCATTATCACACGGGGAGTGTCGTCCTTGATCTCCGTGAGAACGATGTATACTGGTGCACCGCCGATCCCGGCTGGGTTACCGGCACTTCTTACGGTATTTTTGCCCCTTGGCTGCACGGCGTGACCAATGTCGTTCGCGGCGGACGCTTTAGTCCCGGCGACTGGTACGAAACCTTGCAGCGGAACAAGGTTACGGTTTGGTACAGCGCCCCGACGGCATTCCGCATGCTGATGGGGGCTGGGGAGGATATCGTTAAGCAGTACGATCTCTCTCATGTCCGGCATATTCTATCCGTCGGCGAACCGCTCAACCCCGAGGTGGTTCGCTGGGGACATAAAGTTTACGGGCACCGCATCCATGATACGTGGTGGATGACCGAAACCGGAGGGCAATTGATCTGCAACTATCCGTCCATGCCGATCAAGCCCGGGTCGATGGGCAAGCCGGTTCCCGGCATCGAGGCCGCCATCATTGACGACAACGGCAAAATCCTCCCGCCGAACCGGATGGGGAATTTGGCCGTGCGGACGCCCTGGCCTTCGATGATGCGGCTGATCTGGAACAACGCGCCGAAGTATGAAGAGTATTTCCGGATTCCCGGCTGGTACATTTCCGGGGACACGGCTTACATGGACGAAGACGGATATTTTTGGTTCCAGGGGCGGATCGACGACGTCATCAATTCCTCCGGCGAACGGATCGGGCCTTTCGAGGTGGAGAGCAAGCTGGTGGAGCACCCGGCGGTAGCCGAGGCCGGCGTCATCGGCAAACCCGACCCGACGCGCGGCGAAATCATTAAAGCGTTCATTTCGCTTCGCGAGGGATATACGCCGTCCGAGGAACTGAAAGCGGAGATCGCCCGGTTCGTGAAGGAAGGCCTGTCGGCGCACGCGGCTCCACGCGAAATCGAGTTTAAGGATAAATTGCCGAAGACCCGTTCCGGTAAAATTATGCGGCGCGTCCTGAAAGCCTGGGAGCTGAACCTTCCGGCGGGCGATCTGTCCACCATCGAAGATTAAACCGGAAAGAGAAAACCTCCCCACGGTGCATGGATACACAATCCATGGAACCGTAGGGAGGTTTATTTGTTTTACTTGCCGTATTGAACCGCGGCCGTAGGGGCCGACTCACCCGCGTCGTTGACCGCGGTGATTTGAATCCAACCGCCGGCGGCTTCATGCTTGAACGAGAACTGGGTGCTTGCGGTGCTGCCCAGCTTCTTGAACGGTCCTTTCGCGCTTTCCGCGACATAGACATTGTAGGAGGATACCTGTTCGGCGGAAGCGTTCGCTCCCCAGCTCACCGTGACATCCTTATCGTTGACCTGTGTTACAACCTGGCCGGGAGCTCCGGGAGGAGCCGTGATTTCCGGCGCTAAGTCGCCCCCCTCGCCTGACTGCGTGGCGGGATCGGTGGGTTCGCCTTCGTTTGTCCCGGACCCTTCGGGCGGGGTATTGTTGGCTCCTACGATGGCGCTAGGCTGGGATTCCTTGCCTGCGACATCAACCGCCGTTACATAATAGGAGGTGGCGAAGCCGTCCTGGGCTCCCACGCTAAAGGAAGTCGCTTCCCCGGTCAACGCGGCCTGCCCCGTATACTTGAAGGATCCTCCGTCTGCGGATTGATACAAGCGATAGCCGACGACGTCTTTCTCGGCGTTTTTGCTGAAGCTCACGCTTCCCGAGTTAAGCCTCACATTGCTCGGGGGAGCCGGCGGCGCCCCGTCATCCGCCCGGGGATCCTGCTTCGTCGGCGCATCCTCGCCAGCGTCCTTCGGAATATAGTAGCTCAGCGAGCGGTGGCCGCCCCGCATCGATCCGAAGGCCTTCTGCAGTTCGTCGATCAGTTCCTTGATCGGTTTCTCCCGCTTCATTACGACCTTCTCCCGGACCATATCCGAAGGCGTCGTGTCCTTCGGGATATAATTGATCTCGTTATAGGTGATATACTTCATGCGGACCAGAACATCGTCGGATTCTTTAGGAACGTATTTCGCGTTGAAAATATCCGTAACCATCTTGCCGGCCTGCCGGGTCAGCTTGGTCGGCAGCTTGCCGCTGAATCCGGATACCGTGGCGGTAACGATGCCGTCCGGTTTGGAAAACTCCGGTGTAACGAACAATTCTTTCTCGTTCTTGGTCACTTCGTTCATCACCTTGGCCCATATGGAGCGGGCCCGCGATTTGCCGGCATCGGACAAGGTGTTCTTCGGTTCTTTGTACCCGATCCAAACCCCGAGCGTCACGTCGGGGGTATATCCCATAAACCAGACATCGGCATAGTTTTGCGTTGTGCCGGTTTTGCCGACGATCGGAATTTTGCCGTAATTCTTGAAATCGCTTTTGATGGATTTGCCGGTCCCGCTCGTAATAACCGTTCTAAGCATATCCGTCATCAGGTAAGCGGTTTGTTTGGAAAAAACGCGTTTGGGTTCGGCTTTATGCTGATAAACGACGTTCCCTTGCGAATCCGTAATTTTGGAAATCATATAGGCGTCGTTGAACTCGCCGCCGTTGGCGATGGCGCTGTAGGCGTTCGTTAGCTCCTCGACGGTTACCCCGTATCTCAAGCCGCCGAGCACGCCCGTCTGCGCGCTGTAATCCCGTTCATCCAGCGTCGTAATGCCGAGTTTCTTGGCGAAATCCCAGGCTTTATCGATGCCGACCACATCGTTGAATACCTTCAGGGCCGGAATATTGCGGGATTCGTTCAGCGCCGTACGGGCGGTGACAAGCCCCTTATAGCCGCCGCTGGAGTTGACCGGGATATGATATCCTTTCGCGCCGTCCCGCAAAATCACCGGCGAATCGTCGATGATGCTCGCCGGTTGGATCAATCCGGCCTCCATGGCCGGCAGGTAAGCGGCGATCGGCTTCATCGTCGAGCCGGGTTGACGTACCATTTGCGTAGCGTAATTCATCTGCTCCGTGTGGAAATCCCGGCCTTCGATCATGCCCAGAATCGCGCCGGTCCGATTATCGATCATCATGCTAGCCACTTGTTCCAGCCCTTTGGTTTTGCTGTAAGGCGAGAAGTTATCCTTATCCTCCGCAACCTTGTGCATGGAGTTGTATACTTTCTTGTTGATCGTGGTGTATACCCGGTAACCGCCGGTCAACAGCTCCTGACGCGCTTCTTCAAGAATCTGCGAATTTTTGGCGATTTCCTCCTTGGACATTCCCGGGTTGTTCATCATCGCGATCACGATCGCTCCTTGACGCTCCGTTTCAAGCATCAGGTAAGGATAAGTTTCATAGGCCTTCTTCGTCTTGGGCGCGAGCGACGCTTTGATATCAAACGCCAACGCCTCATCGTATTGCGCTCGGGTGATTTTGTTCTCCTCCAGCATCCGCTGAAGCACCAACTGCTGTCTTTTTATGGCGCGGTCAAAGTTTTCCTGGTTAAATTCGCCCTTGCCGTTGAAGGCCGAATAGGCCGATGGTCGCTGCGGCATCCCCGCCAAATAGGCGGCCTGCGCAATGTTCAGTTTTTTCAGGTCGGTTATGTTGAAAATTCCCTTGGCCGCCGCTTTGATTCCGTAAACTTGGTAT
Organism: Paenibacillus sp. alder61; assembly: GCF_020179875.1. Taxonomy (NCBI): domain Bacteria; kingdom Bacillati; phylum Bacillota; class Bacilli; order Caryophanales; family Paenibacillaceae; genus Paenibacillus; species Paenibacillus sp. alder61. The sequence continues at coordinate 74,791 of NZ_JAIUDG010000018.1, read as the reverse complement.
CCGTTCGAGCCGTTGCCGAAAGGGACCTTATTCAGATACGCCGTAAGAATCTCTTCCTTCCGAAGGAAACGCTCCAGACGCAAAGCCAGCAAAATTTCTTTGACCTTCCGGTTATCCGTCCGATCCAAATTCAAAAACACGCGACGCGCCAATTGTTGGGTCAGCGTACTGCCGCCGGTCTGAATGTCTTCCTTGAGCACTTTTTGTTTCACGGCCCGCATGGTTCCCTTAAAATCGATGCCCTTGTGCTCCTGAAAATGGTTGTCTTCGATGGCGATGACCGCGTCGATGACGGAGGAAGGGATTTCTTCGAAGGCGACAGGCCGCCGGTCTTCTTCCGAACGAAGCTGGCCGATCGCCTGCCCGTCCCGGAAGTAGGCGAATCCGGTTATGTCGTTATGATTGATTTTTTGCTCGATATCGGCACGCGATCTCACCGGCTCGTCTTTGACGATCGAGGAGACGTATCCGAATACAACGCCTCCGGCAAACAAAGCTCCGGCAAAACCGAGCAGCACAAGCCAGCCGAGGGTGGACCATACCCAGCGTCCGCGCTTCCGTTTGGGAGCGGGTTTGGCGGAAGGCTTGTTGTTCCGGTTTCTTCTCTGCAGCTTTCCGGAATTGTTTTCGTTCTCATGAACCATGGATGCTCCTCCTTTTTAACAGCAACATTATAGCATAAAAAGAGGGATATGGTTGATTTTTCAGCCTATTTCCCGGTCATTCGCCAGGGTTTTCATATTTATTCCGTTTGACTTTGGAATTTAACCTGTGATATAAAATAGCTAATTGTATATCGTTAAAGGCTTGGATAGACACAGTAGAAGGCGGAATCCCGCCGCTCAGAGAATCGGTGGTTGCTGCGAACCGAACGGGCGGATCCCCTTTGAATTACCGTCTGGAGCCGTCCGGGGGAACGCCATGGGCCACGCTCATGCTGTCAGTAGTCCGGTACCGGGAAACCGTTATGGAAATGAGGTGAAAACCGAGGCGTCGACAAGCCCGCTGGTTAGCGGTAGTGGCGATGCGCGGTTTTAATTAGGGTGGTAACGCGAGCGGCTCCTTCTCGTCCCTTGGGATGAGAAGGAGCTTTTTTGTCGTTTTCAGCGCGCAAAAAATTAAATTTCAATCACATGTGGAGGAATGAAGAACATGAAGTGGGAAGAATTGACACAGGCTCAGCAAGCGGAGGTCGAGCGTCAGCTCAAGGTAATCTCCCGCGGCGTGGTGGAAATCGTGCCGGAGGACGAATTGAAGAAGAAAATCATGAAATCGGTGGTTACGGGAACGCCGCTGAAAGTTAAACTGGGACTGGACCCTTCCGCTCCGGATATCCATGTCGGGCATACGGTCGTCATGCAAAAGCTGCGCCAATTCCAAGAGTTGGGGCATCAAGTGCAGTTGATCATCGGCGATTTTACCGGCCGCATTGGCGATCCGACCGGCAAGTCGGAAACCCGGAAACAGCTGTCGGAAGAGGATGTGCAGCGGAATGCCGAAACCTACCGTCAGCAGATCTTTAAAATTCTGGATCCGGAGAAAGCCAAGGTACACTTCAATTCGGAGTGGCTGGCACCGATGACGTTTGAGGATGTGGTCAAACTGGCGGCGAAGGTGACGGTTGCCCGGATGCTGGAGAGAGATGACTTCACCAAACGGTATTCCACCGGTCAACCGATCAGCATCCATGAATTTTTCTACCCGCTGATGCAGGGGATGGATTCCGTCGCACTTCACACCGATATCGAGCTGGGCGGAACGGATCAGAAATTTAATCTGCTGATGGGCCGAACCTTGCAGAAGGAATACGGCCAGGACCCGCAGGTCACCATCATGACCCCGCTGATCGAAGGGCTCGACGGCGTGCAGAAGATGAGCAAGAGCCTCGGAAACTACATCGGCATCGACGAGGAGCCGAACGAAATCTACGGTAAAGCGATGTCGGTTCCGGATGAATTGATGCTCAAATACTACGAGCTGGTTACGGATTTGTCGAATGAGGAGCTGGAGACGCTGAGCGAGGGCGTCAAATCGGGGGCGGTTCATCCCCGCGACGCGAAGATGAAGCTCGCGCATACGCTTGTCCGCATGTACCATGGGATGGACGCCGCGGAAGGCGCACAAGAGCATTTTGTTACCGTATTTCAGCAGCGTGCGCTGCCGGAGGATATCGAGGAGATCGAGGTGCCTGCCGGGGAGCTGGAGGACGGAAGCATCAAGCTGATCAAGCTGCTCACGCTGATCGGGTTTGCTTCGTCAAACGGGGAAGCGAAGCGGAGCATTCAACAGGGAGCCGTGAAGATCAATGAAGAGAAGTTGACCGATGTCAACGCGGCGATCGCCCTGGCCGGAGGCGAAGTCATTCAGGTCGGCAAGCGTAAATTCGCCAAGCTGTTGGTTAGATAAACTGCCAAATAGATTTATAATGCCTGATTGGCCTGATCCGGGTGAGTGTCCGGGTCAGGTCTTTTTCGGTTTTGTTGCAGTTAGCATATAACGGGAATAGCTTCCGTTAATCGCTGGAGTGGCGGAAGAGGGGGATTTTCATAAAAAAACCGGTCCAAGTCGGAGCGACTTGGACCGGTTAGCTTGCGAATCTTAACGGTTGTAGAACTCGACGATTTGTTTCTCGTCAATATCTTGCGACAGCTCGGAACGTTCAGGCAAACGGATGTATTTGCCTTCCATCGCCGTATCGTTGTATTCCAGGTAAGCTGGAAGATGCGTGCGGTTCTCCAGAGCTTCCTTAACGGAAGACAAACCGCGGCTTCTTTCGCGAAGGCTGATGACGTCACCGATGCTTACACGGTAGGAAGCGATGTCCACTTTCTTGCCGTTTACGGTAATGTGACCGTGGGAAACCAATTGACGGGCACCCGCACGGGAGTTGGCGAAACCAAGACGGTATACCAGGTTGTCCAGGCGGCTTTCAAGCAGCGCCATGAAGTTTTCACCGGCAATACCCGGCATTTTTTGCGCTTTGGCAAACAAAGTGCGGAATTGCTTTTCTCCCAAACCGTACATGTGACGCAGTTTTTGTTTCTCCAAAAGCTGCATACCGTAGTTGGATACCTTTCTCCGTTGGTTAGGACCATGTTGTCCCGGAGGGAAAGGGCGTTTCAAATCTTTGCCTGTTCCGCTCAAGGAAATGCCAAGGCGGCGGCTGAGTTTAAATTTAGGACCAGTGTAACGTGCCATTGTATAGGTAGACTCCTTTTATCATAAAATTTTATGGGTAGGGTTCTACTTGCGCGGGCTTTGTTTGGGCGGGCGGAGGATAGATAATCCGCTCTCTGACAAGAAAGTTCAGCCGCTGTCTTGTCAGCAACAAAAACCGAGAGGGTGCTTCGCATGATTTACGCCCTAATCAAAGACTCTATCCAGTCTTTATCAACAATATATATTATAGGACCCCGGCGAGTATTGTCAAGCGGTGGATTTTGTTTAAATATAAAGGATTTTGACGATAGGCCTTTGGGCCTAATAATACTTTGAAAATGAAGCAAATTATAATGCAAAACGGCTACGAAGATAGTAAAATGAACATATAAACAAGGAACTGAACAAATATTACTATGATATTCGTGTAATTCTAAAAGGCAGAGTGAGACGGCTTCGTTTAAATTATCTCGCTGCGGGGCTGGGAGCGGCGAAAAGGAGCTTTTACATGACAAAACAAACTAGAGACGACTCGATGCAAGCGTTCATGCCAACACCAATCTACACTCTGCCGAGTTGGAATCCCGAGGAAGATCAGGATCCGATCAACTGGCTCAGATTGATGGATATTACGTCTCATGACTATCCATATATTATTGCATTGCTCGAGAATACCTGCCGTAATTGGGCCCCCCAGCTGCCCTCGACGCTGGCTTCTTACCGGGCGGAATGGTTTGTTACGGATTCGGCCGGGGAGTTCGTAAAATCCGGAGAGGATTCCCCGCCGCCTGAAACGGAGCGGACGTTCGTCGAGATGACCCGTCGCTGTCTCAAGGAGAATCAGGTGGTCATTTCCCGCTTTCCGGGAGGCTTCTGTGTGGCGGCCCCCGTACTGACCAGGCATACGGCCGAGCTGTTCGCCGTGCTGGGATGTACGATTCGCGGCCCGGAGACAGCGGCGGATTTCGCCGAAAGCTGGGTCGTGATGGCGGCCCAGTTTTTCAAAACCTGCTTCTATAAGGAATTTGAAGCGATGTTTATCTCCGACCTGCTGCACGTTCAAAAGCTGGCCAAACGGGAAGAATATCGCCGGTCGATTTTGTTCCAGGTCATTCAAGAACTGCACGATAAGAAAGACGTGGATTCCGTATTAACCGAGGTGTTCGGGCGAATCGCCGGCTTGTTTCCGGAAGCCGATGTGGAATTGCTGATGTCCCAGGATTACTTGAGTCGGGATCCACGGGTTAAATCCCTGCAACTGCAGGAGGCGCGGGATAGCATCTGCGCGCGGGCCTTCATGGAGGGCGTGCCCCTCCGTTCCGGGAATGGGGGAGGCGACGGCGAAGATTGCCTGGAAATCGCGGTCCCGCTTGTGGGAAAACAAGGGGTTTATGGCGTTTTTCATTTGGTTATGCCTCCCGGGGATGTCGAAGAGGTGGATCTGCAATTGGTCAGCATGCTCGCGGATACCGCGGGATCCGCTTTTGAGAGCGCCAAGCTGTATGAGCAGTCGAACCTTCTGGTCAGTGAGCTCCGGCTTATAAACGAATTGACGAAGCGCCTGAATCAGAGCTTGCGGCTGAAGGAAGTTTTCAAGTTCGCCACCGAGGAGCTCCTTTCCATTTTCCGGGCCGAATTTTGCTGCATCACGCAGTTGGACAAGGAAGGCGAAGTTTTTGAAGTGATGGCGTCGAATGTCCCGGCCCTGTCCAAAGCGTTTTTTTCCAAGGATTACGGCTTCAGCGGACTTGTACTGAACACAAGGGAGCCGGTGATTTTATCCGATTACAAGGCCTACGGAAAGGTAAGCTCCAAGCTGATGGATGAAACCGACTCCCGGTCGTTGATCGTAGCTCCGCTGATCGTGCGGGGCGAGGGGATGGGGGCGATTATGCTGGCCCATCGGGCGGAACGCTTTTTCTCCTACGAGAACTACAGGCTATTGCAGGTGCTGTCCTCTCACATCGGTCTTGCGATAGCCAATGCGTCCCTGCATGCCGAAGTGCAGCGAATGGCCAATCACGATATGCTTACCGGCCTGTACGCCCGGCACTATCTGGATGACCGGATCCAGAGTTTCCAGAAGCGGGACGAAGGCGGCTCCCTCATCATCGTCGACATCGATCTGTTTAAGCAAGTCAATGATACGTACGGCCATCAGATTGGGGATAAAATCCTGAAACAGGTTTGTTCGATCATTCTGCGTACGGTGCGCAAAACGGACATCGCCGCCCGCTGGGGGGGCGAAGAGTTGGCTATTTATTTGCCGGGGGCGGACATTCATAGCGGCTACCAGATCGCCGAGGCGATTCGCCTTCAGGTAGCGGCGGAGTGCGAACCCCGGGTCACCGTCTCTTGCGGGATTGCGGAATGGAACCAGGAGAGCGATAAAATCAGCGTCGAATCGCTTTTTTATCTGGCGGATATGGCGCTTTACAAAGCGAAGAAGAACGGCCGGAATCAAACGCAGATCGGCCTTAGCCCCGAGGGGGAACGATGACCAATTGGCAAGAACGTCTTGGTGGACGTTCTTTTTGTTTGGGGCTTTAGCCAGTTGAGCTGGTGAAGCGTGCGAAACCACCTGCTATGCGGGGGGTATAGTGATGCTTATAGTCAAAAACCACCTGATGGGGTCGGTTATCATAATCACATCCAAAGAGGGCGCCTGTGTGCTTCCAGGCTTCGAACTCCAAAAAGATGCAAATCTGCAGGTGTTTTAGGCCGATTCCCGGGGGAATGCGAAAAAAGATGCAAATCTGCAGGCATTTCCAGCGATTTTAGAGAAACGAGCCGGTTTCGTCGAAAATTCATGCAGATTTGCAGGTATTTAGAAATTTTGAGTCCAAACAGGAAAAAAGCATGCAGATATGCAGGAATTTTATGTTATCAAGGTTGTTTGACGAGGTACTAGGGGTTTAGTAAATAATCGCACCCCTTCAGAGATAGGCAAAAGCGGTAACGGCGCATGTAGCTTGAACGTAGTGAAAGCAAGCGCCTTTAGACGCGAGCCGGTAATAAAGGCTTATAGCCTTAGAGCAAACCACCCGTTCACACGGGTGGTTTTGATTTGCGCATAGTTTCCAACGGGCGGGAAAGGATACTGCGTAAATACGTTTTCCGGATCATCCTAGTTGCCGGAAGTAGAGGGGCGCAAGAATGAAATGAAATCCGCATACTATAGTTTCATGTCTCTGCTGTTTGCCGTTCTTCTGTTGGTCTCCTGCAGCCTTCGCGACAATAAGACGCCGGAGCAATGGTACCGGGTCACCTGGTCGGGGCTCGCCGGATGCGACTCGCTTACGTTCCGGGGCGAGGCGGCTTTGTTTAGCGGGGCTGAAGGCAAGCTTACGGAATCATTCGCTTATTCGGGTCAGCTGGACGATCATCACCGTCTGCGAATGGCCACGGTTCTTCCCGTTCCGGCGGAGGGAACAGGCCGGCTGCCGAGGACCGCGGAGTCCAAGGCGAAGGCCTATCAAGTTAACTTGCTGTGGAAAAGCGGGAACTGGAGTCTGGAAGCGAACGAGGGGGATGCCGTCCTCCAGGGACTCGCCCGGTTGAACCCGCTGGATCAGTTGGAGGGGATTCGGACCGCGCGGAAAGTGATGAGTTCGGATAAAGGAGCGGCCCGGGGAACCAAGGTGCTTAGGATCGAGCTTGACCCGGATGAGGCCAAAGCCCGCCTGAAGGCAAAGTTAACGGAGGAGATGGAGGCGGTGAAGAACGGCTGGAAGACGCGTTTGCAGCAGGTTGAAGCGCCCCGCCGCCCCCGGATGGAGGCCGAACTGAACGAGGCCTGGTCGGACAGCAAAGAACGCTTGTTGACGATGCTCGACCAATCCGAAGCCAAGGTGGTTTACCACCTGACCATCGACCGTCACAACGGGCTGCCGACCCGGTTGACGTCGGAAACCGAATTGGTGTACCCGAACAGACTGGGGCTTAAAGTAAAGGAGGCCCTGTTGACGGACAACCGGTTTGAAAACTACCGCTAATCCCCCGGAGGCTGACTTCGCGCAAACACCGTGCTACAATAGGTAAGAAGAATTAACCATTGTTCAACACATTGCAGGATCCATATGATGAATCCGCAGGGCTTTATGGGAGCCCGTTATTTTGAGGAGGCTGAAGCTGTAATGAGAGATCCAAGAATCCAGAAGCTGGCGCAGAATTTGGTAGGTTATTCGGTAGACGTGCAGCCAGGGGAAAAGGTACTGGTGGAAATGATCGGAGAAGAACGCGATCTGCTTAAGGCGGTTATCGAGGAGATCGGCAAGAAGGGCGGGCATGCGTTTGTCGAGCTCACGGACAAAGCCGTTCAGCGCACGCAACTGAAATACGCCACCGAAGAAGGCATGAAAATATGGGCGGAGTATGATTTGGCCCGGATGAAAATGATGGATTGTTACATCGGTATCCGCGCCGGCTCCAACGTGAACGACCTTTCCGATGTGCCGGAAGACAAGATGAAGATGTACAATGCCCTGTATTCCCATCCCGTACATAGTGAGCAGCGGGTCAAGCATACGAAATGGGTCGTACTCCGCTATCCGAACGCCAGCATGGCTCAACTGGCCAACGTCAGCACGGAAGCTTTTGAGGATTTCTATTTCGACGTGTGCAATCTCGATTATGCCAAAATGGACAAAGCCCAGGACCCGCTTGCCGAATTGATGAGAAACACGGACAAAGTCCGCATCACCGGACCGGGCACGGATTTGACTTTCTCCATTAAAGGAATCGGGGCGGAAAAATGCTCCGGGCAGAAAAACATTCCGGATGGCGAGGTTTACACCGCGCCGGTACGGGATTCCGTCAACGGGACGATCAGTTACAACGCGGCTACCCTGTATAACGGAGTTACGTTCGAGAACATCAAGTTCCGTTTCGAAAACGGCAAGATCGTGGAGGCCACGAGCAACGATACGGAGCGGCTGAACGAGATTCTCGATTCGGACGAAGGCGCCAGATACATCGGTGAGTTCGCTATCGGCTTTAATCCCTACATCCTGCATCCGATGAAGGATATCCTTTTTGACGAGAAGATTGCGGGCAGCCTGCATTTCACCCCGGGCCAAGCCTATGACGACACGGATAACGGAAACCGCTCGTCGATCCACTGGGATCTCGTGCTGATTCAACGTCCCGAGTACGGTGGCGGAGAAATTTATTTTGACGACCGCCTGATTCGTAAAGACGGCATCTTCGTGCTTCCGGAACTGGAAGCTTTGAATCCGGAGAACCTCAAATAAGGAGAAAATCCCTTGCCTGGAAAGCGGATTCAATGTATCATGATAATATGTTTATCTCAAAGTTGACACGGAGGGATCGCTATGGCCACAAATAATCAAGCAGTTGTGGAAATCGCCCAAACGGCGGGGAAATTCACTTCTTCGATCGTATTGCAGGCGGACAACAAGTATATCGACGTTAAGAGTATTCTAGGTCTTTTCACAACCCTGGTGAATACCAAGAGCTATGAACTGCATGTTCACGGGCCGGACGCGGATGAAGCCAAGAAGGCGGTATCGGAAGTATTCGCGAAGCACGGTTTGGACGTGAAGGTAGTGGCCGAGTAAGCGGGTCCAAGAAGCATATCTGCCTTTCCCTGGCAGATGTGCTTTTTTATTTGTCCACAGGCTTGACCGGCAAAGCTTTCCGGGACGGCGATTATTTGGCGAGGTTCTTGTATTGGCCCCCGATTTCGTCTAATATTAAGAATATGAATGTGTGGAGACTTGGAGGACATAGGGGGGATGAACATGACTTCATCTGATTTGCAGGAGCAATTGAATCTTAAAGCGCTGAATCTTCTGAAAGAAGATGCCGATAAAATAGAAAAGCTGATCGAAGTGCAGATGGAGAATCTGGCTACACGTTACTGCCCTCTCTATGAGGAAGTATTGGATACCCAGATGTACGGTTTCTCCAGACAAGTCGATTATGCGGTACGCGTCGGACTCGTTCAGGAAACGGTAGGCAAGCAGATCCTGAGCAAGCTGGAGCGGAATCTGGCTACGCTTTACGAAGCGATGAACAATAAGCAGCAGTAGCCATAGCCTTTATACAGCGGTTATATTACAAAGCGCATGACCCTCCAGAGGGCCATGCGCTTTTTTTTTTGATATCTTGATCAGACGAGGAAGAAAGAAACGCCGAGAATCAGGTAAACGGCCAGCAGAAGAAAACCTTCGTACCAGTTGGTCTGACCGTCCTGTGTAATCGATTTGGCGATAAAAACGGATACCCCGATGGCCGCAAGCTCGATCACCGTGAACACGATATCCATCGGTTTGCCGAACAAATGGCTGACGAAGATGAGGACCGGCGCGACAAAAAGGGCGATCTGCAAACTGCTGCCGACGGCGATTTCGACCGCGGCTCCGATTTTGTTTTTCATCGCCAGCATAATCGCCGCGCTGTGTTCCGCGGCGTTCCCCACGATGGCAACGACGAAGGCCCCGACGAAGAGCTCGCTGAGCCCGAAGCGGGAAGTGAGCGTATCCAGCGTATGTACCAGCCATTCACTAACGAGAGCGACCATGACGGTGGCAACGACCAAGTAGAGAATCGACTTTTTCTTGGACCAGGCGGGCTCGTGTTCGTGAGGGAGTTCCTGATCCCCGCCTTCCGTCACATCGGCCAAGTAGTTTTTATGCGTGATCATGGAGAACACCAGCCACAGCAGATAAGCCACGATCAGAATTCCGGCCACGACAAGGCTGAGCGAGTTCCGGTCTTCCTCATGGAGCACATGCGTGTTCAGGAATATGGCCGGTACGAACAACGCGATGATGGCGACAATCATCAAAGAGCCGTTCATTCCGGCTAACGTGACGTTGTATTTCTGTACCTTGAACTTTAATCCGCCCGCAAACAGGCTAAGTCCGAGGACAAGCAGCAGGTTCCCGATAATCGATCCGGTGATGCTGGCCTTGACCATATCAAAAAGGCCTTCCTTCACGAGCAAAATCGCGATAATCAGTTCGGCCGCGTTGCCGAAGGTGGCATTCAGAAACCCGCCCAGCCGCTGCCCGGCGTAATGGGCGACGCTCTCCGTCGCTTTTCCCAGGAATCCCGCGACAAAAATAACCGCAATCGCGGCGATAAAGAACTCCAAGGTGGCGGGCCAGTGGGCGTAGTGACCGATGGCGCTGAGTACGAAGAAAAGAATGAGTAAACCGGGAGACAAATATTTCTTCATTTTTACACCCCTGTTATTTAATTTTGCATTGGCAGTGAAACCGGCAGGTGTAGGGAATAACTACACTTCAAGTTCAATATAACCAATAACGTGATGATTATAAACGAAACGTGAAAATTGGTCTATATTTGCTTAATAAGAAATTAGCAATTACAATGGGTAATAATGAGGTTTGAAGGAGGAAAGACCATGACCGAGCAATTGCAACTGGATTTGGGGGTAATTCGGGTTTCTGATGATGTAGTTTCCAAAATCGCGGGAATGGCGGCCCTGGAAACCCCCGGCATTGCGGCGATGTCCGGCGGGCTGTCCGAAGGATGGGCCAAGCGGTTAAGCGGCAAAAATGTGCAAAAGGGCGTCACCGTAGAAGTCGGTCAACTGGAAGCGGCGATCGATCTGCGGATCATCGTGCTTTATGAGACTCCGATCCACGAAGTGTGCCGGATGCTGCAGCAGAATGTACGTGAAGCCGTTGAGAACATGACCGGTTTGAAAGTGGTGGAAGTGAACGTGAAGGTCGAAGGCGTGGCGTTTAAAGACGACGAGGCCTAAGCGCCCGGGCGTCCACAGTCCGATCGGCATTGTTCCTGCAAAAATCAAAAGACTCCAGGAAAGGATCCTGAAGTCTTTTTTTGCGTTCACCTGGATTCGTCAGCCTTGACGGCGTCTGCGTTGGCTCCAGTCGTAAGTGGCCGATTCTTTCATGACCACGGATTTCGTACGCTCCTGTTTGGCCGGCAGGGAGGATTGGCGGGAGATGCTCAAAACGATACCCATCGCCACCATCATCACGAGCAGCGAGGAGCCTCCGTAACTGATGAACGGAAGCGTGACCCCCGTGACCGGAATCGTACGGGTAACGCCGCCGATGTTAACGAAAGCCTGAATCGCGATCAGGCCCATGATCCCCACCCCCATCAACGTTCCGAAGGCGCTCTGGCAGCGAAGGGACACGAGCAGACCCCTCCATATAAAGTAAATGTAAAACAACAGAAAAATCAGGGTGCCGAGAAAACCGAATTCTTCCCCGATGACGGAGAAAATAAAGTCGTTATAGGCGTTCGGAAGATAATGCAACTTCTGTATGCCTTGTCCAAATCCGGTACCGGTCACGCCGGCATGTCCGATGGCCGTCAGGGATTGAATCAGATTATATCCGGTATGCTGCGGATCCGCCCACGGATCCAGATAAGCCTGAATCCGCCCCATCTTGTAATCGCTCCCCGTGTCGGCGGTATCGCCCGGGTTGATCTTGTCCCAAAGGGCTCCGACCCCCATCACGATGCTCGCTCCCAGAACCAGCAGCGCGATGGAACCCATGATATGCTTCAGATTGGCTCCGCCCGCAAAAATAATCAGGCCCGCCGTGGCGACGAGGATCATACAGGAACCCAGGTCGGGCTGAAGCATGATCAGACCGGCCACAAAACCTACAATGACCATGACCGGTATGTAGCCTGTGCGAAGATCGCGGAATCGTTCGCCTTTCTTGGAAATCAGGGCGGACAAATACATGATGGTCGTCACCTTGGCCAATTCCGTGGGCTGAATCCCGAGCGAGCCGACGTTCAGCCAACTGCTGGCCCCGTTGATGCCGCCGGAGAACGGAACGATCATCAATAGAATAATGGCTAATATAAATACAGGGACAAACAGTTTCTTATATTTCTCATAGGGAATGTTCATCGCTATAAACATGCCGATTAGGCCTACAAAAGCAAATATGATTTGCTTTTTGGTAAAATACAACGGATCGTAGCCGAAGTTTTTGTTGACCATGGCGATGCTGGAGCTGGAGCTGAACACCATCACAATCCCGAACCCCACCATAAGCAGCGTCAGTACGAGAAGCTGAAAATCAGGGGTTCCGCGCCGGGGCTCTTCTTTGTTGTCTCTCATGAAAGCCGGGCTTAAGCCTCGAGGAGTTCCTTCAACTCTGCGAGCTTATGCGTCGCCGTCTTCATGACCAGCGCCGGAATTTCCGATTCGTATTCCAGCCCGTGTGGGAAAGTGGCCCGCCCCATGTAGACCGCTTCGATTGCCAGAATCGTGTCCGGACGCTCCAACTTGCCTTCAACCGCTCGCGTATTGATGCGAAGGTAGTATTCATCGTTGTTGTGTTCGATTTTATAGTCGTATGTAGCGCGGTAATATTCCCACTGCCAGCGAATAAAGCCAACTTTCTCGGCAGATTCGTCCAAATAGGCCAAATCGCTCTTTAGTCCATCCAAACCTGTATTTTCAACTATCATCTGTCGGAAGGCCTCCTTATAATGTTCGTAAAAAAGTCATGAGTTCTCTCCCCATGATATTATGTTTCCATCACTTGTGCAAGCACGGAAAGCCTTGTGCAAAGTGAAGTTTCCGCCTTTTCGTCCGCGGGCCGCGCATATTAAGAAGACTTGTTTTCTGTTACAATGAAATCAATGATTTCGGTAGAGAGGGAAGTGGGCGAATGGATAGGGGAGCGCTTAAGGCTTTATTTAAAGGCATGGTGGAAGACCGGCGCTATTTGCACCGGCATCCCGAACTCTCTTTTATGGAAAAAGAAACGGCGGATTACGTGCAAAAGCGGCTGGAGAAACTCGGCGTGGAGGTGACGGCCGGCGTCGGGGGATTCGGCATCATCGGGCGCGTGCGCGGCGGCCGACCCGGGAAGACGGTGGCCCTGAGAGCGGACATGGACGCGCTGCCCATTCAGGACGAGAAGGACTGCGATTACGCGTCCGGCGTTCCCGGGGTGATGCATGCCTGCGGTCATGACGGGCACACGGCCGTTCTCCTGGCCTTGGCGGAATATTATAGCGGCCGGAGGGAAGAACTGAGCGGGGAAGTGCGGCTGCTGTTCCAGCCGGCGGAGGAAGTTTGCCCTGGCGGCGCGGTGTCGATGATCGAGGCCGGCGCGCTGAACGGGGTGGACGTCATCTACGGGGTCCATCTATGGACGCCGATCCCCGCGGGCACGGCAATGAGTGCGGCGGGGCCGCTGATGGCCTCCACGGATGAGTTCTTCATCGACGTCCAAGGGAAAGGCGGGCACGGCGGGATGCCGCACAGAACGATCGACAGTGTCGTCGCGGCTTCGGCGCTGGTCCTCCAACTGCAAAGCGTGGTCAGCCGCTCGGTCGATCCCCTCAATCCGGCGGTGGTTACGGTCGGATCGATTCAAGGGGGGACCGCGCAGAACGTGATCGCCGACCGCTGCAGGTTATCGGGGACCGTCCGCTGCTTCGACGAGGACACCCGGGAGCTGATCCGGACGCGGATCCATGAACTGGCCGCAGGAACGGCCGCGGCTTATGGAGCTACGGCCAACGTCGACTATATGATGGGCTATCCCTGTCTGGTCAACCATCCCGGCGAATTTCAGCGTTTTTACGAGTCCGGAGCCCCCGATGCGGGATTAAAGCCGGCCACCTCGCCGAAGATTATGCCGGCGGAGGATTTCGCCTATTATTTGCGGCAAGTTCCGGGCTGCTTTATGCTGGTGGGGGCGGGAAACGCGGAGAAGGGGGCGGTTTATCCCCATCATCATCCGAGGTTTGATATCGATGAGGAGGCGATGCTTCACGCCGCCTTACTCATGGCGGCGATGGCCGATGCCTACTTTGCGGAGCATGCGTCCGGATCCGGCGCATAAACCGGCTCCTCCTTTGGAATTCTATTGACCGAAGGAGGGATCCAACATGAGAAAAGTGAGTGAAATTATGACCCGTAACGTCGTAACGGTGTCTCCCGAAGACAACGTTTTTGAAGTGGCGGTCAAAATGAAGGAGCATGACACCGGTTTTATTCCGGTTTGCGAACAAGGAAGCGATCGGCTGCTCGGGGTCATTACGGACCGCGACCTGGTCATCCGGGGCATCGCCGAGAAGCATCCGGGTTCGACCGCCGTCGAAAAAGTCATGACCCGCGGTCTCAGAACGGCTACGCCGGACACCTCGGTGGACGAAGCGGCCGAGCTGATGGCCGAGCAGCAAATCCGGCGGCTGCCGGTGACCGAGGGCGACCGGCTGATCGGGGTCGTTTCGATCGGCGACCTGGCCGTGCGGGGCATCTTTGCCGACAATGCCGGCGAAGCGTTGTCGGAGATATCGGAGCAGGTGCATTAGGGCAGCCGACCCCCGGTCTACGGGGAGGCGCGGGAGAAGAAGTTCGCGGCCGACCGGCTTGCGGGCTTCTTTGTTTTTTAACAGTGTGAAAGGGAGGATGCCGATGAACAGGGAAGGATCCTGCATTGTGCAGCGGGATTTGACGGTGCTGCTTGAAAAAAAACATCCCGGCTACGAATCGGCGCGGGAAAGGCTGGCCGGGTTTGCGGAACTGGTGAAGAGTCCGGCTTATTACCATACATATCGCGTTACCCCGTTGTCTTTGTGGAACGCCGCCGCGGCCGGGATGAGCGCGGAGGACATTCTGACAGAGCTGCGGCGGCTGTCCCGCTGGGAGCTGCCGGGCGGAGTGGACGAGGAGGTCCGGATGTGGGTTTCCAGATTCGGCAGCCTCAAGCTGTTCAGGGCGGAAGAGCCGGGACGCCTGGTCCTGGAATGCGTGAGCGGGGAGGAAGGCCTGATGGCCCGGCTGCTGAAGGAGAAATCCCTTGAGCCGTACAAGCTTGAGCCGGCCGGTGACTACCGCTGCTTCCTGCCCCAGGTGTGGCGCGGAGCGCTTAAACAATCCCTTGCCCATCTCGGGTACCCTGTGCTGGACGAAGTCGGGTATCATCACGGACAATCGTTGCCCATGGCCTTACGGGACGTAACGGGCGGCGGGAAACCTTTCGCCCTCCGGCCCTATCAACAAGCGGGTGTCGAAGCGTTTGCCGGGGGAGGCGACGGCGGAGGCAGCGGTGTCCTCGTTCTGCCTTGCGGCGCGGGAAAAACGGTCATCGGGCTCGCGGCGATGGCCCATTTTCAGAGTGAAACCTTGATTCTGACTTCCAACGTCACCTCGGTGCGCCAATGGATTGCGGAAATCCGGGATAAAACGACACTGCCGGAGGACGCGGTCGGCGAATACTCGGGGGAGAAGAAACAGGTTTGCCCGGTTACGGTTTCGACCTATCAGATCCTGACCCATCGCGCTAAGAAAGAAGAGGGCTTTAAGCATATGAGCCTGTTCAATCAGCGGGATTGGGGGCTGATCATTTACGACGAGGTACATTTGCTTCCCGCTCCTGTGTTCCGGGCAACCGCCGATATCCAGGCGACCCGCCGGCTTGGGTTAACCGCTACGCTCGTACGGGAGGACGGCTGCGAACGCGACGTCTTCTCGCTGATCGGGCCGAAACGTTACGAAATCCCTTGGAAGACGCTGGAGGAACGGGGGTTCATCGCGACGGTGGAATGCCGGGAAGTCCGGGTCGGCATGCCGGATGCGGTCAGAGAGCGCTATATCCGCGCGGAGGGAAAGGAGAAATACCGGATTGCGGCGGAGAACCCGCGAAAAACGGAAATGGTGCGGCGTTTGGTCAGCCGCCATGCCGGCCGGCAAATTCTAATTATCGGGCAGTATTTGAATCAACTGCGCGAAGTGGCCGAAACGCTGCGCGTTCCGCTTATTACCGGCAGTATGCCGCAGCAGGAGCGGGCAACCTGGTTCGCCCGGTTTCGCGAGGGGAAGATCCCGGTGCTTGCCGTTTCCAAGGTGGCCAACTTTGCCGTCGACTTGCCCGATGCGTCCGTCGCGATCCAGATTTCCGGAAGCTACGGCTCCCGTCAGGAGGAGGCGCAGCGGCTCGGGAGAATACTGCGGCCCAAACAGGATGGCGGAGGCGCCTATTTTTACACCCTGGTCTCGGAGGAGACCCGGGAGCAGGATTTTGCGCTGCGGCGCCAATTGTTCCTGATCGAACAAGGTTATGAATACGCCGTTACGGGAGAACGGGGGGAGGGCGCATGATCGAAGCGATTTTCCGGCGGTTCGCCGGACTGCCGTTCAAGCTGGAGAAGCTTGATGAGGCGGCGTCCGGCCGATTGACCGGAGCCGATCTGAGAGCGGCCCTGCCGGGGCTGCTGAGAGGCGGACAACTGGCCGCCGTCAAAAAGGCTTGGGGGGAAATGCTGTACTACATCCCCGCGGAGCGGCTGCCGGAGTTATGGGGACGAACGCCATTTCCCGAGCTTACGCCTTTGGCAGCTACGGATGCCCGGCTGCAAAGAGAAGCAGGTCCCGGCCTGGCCTTGGACCTATTCCGGGCCCTGACGTGGGCCGGCCGGAACGGGCTGCCCGTTACCTCCAAGGGAACCCTTCATCAACGGTCGATCGGCAAGCTGGCGGGGCACTTGTACTTGCAGGAGAACGATATCGCCGGACTCCATCTGCGCTATCCCCACCACGACGTTTATCCCCCCCAACTGGCCGTGGTGCTCGATTTGCTGCTCTCCTTCGAGTTATTGGTGAAGGAGCGCGCAAGCTGGAGTCTGAATTCCCGGGAGCTTTCGGCCTGGCTGAGCTTGGAACAAGAGGAGATGGATGCGCTGTTGTTCCGCGAACTGCTTCACCGCTATATTCCTGATGATGTTTCCGCGCAGCACGGCGTATACAGGCTGATTCAGCCCGATCTGCGGGAAGGGACATGGTACTCGCTGCAAGACATGATCAAGTCCCTGCAATCCATAGGGATGGTCCCCGGCAGTCCGCCGGAGTTTCTCCAGGGATGGCTGGAGAACTGGCTTAAAGCCCTGGCGGGTTTCGGCTGGGTGGATTTCGGGACCGATGAGGGGGGCGAAGGCTGCTTCCGCTGGCGGAAAAAGCCGGATTTGCGACGCTTGCCGAAGAACGGACAAGCTGCGGAGGGCTCCCTGGCGGACGGAGGCCTGGATGATGGCGGGAAGTATGGACTTGGGCCGTCTTCGCCCCCTTTCATCATCGTGCAGCCGGATTTTGAGATCCTGGTGCCCCCGGACGTATCCTACCGGGTGCGCTGGGAACTTGAGGCCTTCTGCGAAAATTTGACGATGGACCGAATGTCCGTTTACCGGCTGACCCGACAGAGCGTCTCCAAAGCGGCCGAGCTGGGCCGATCCCCGGCGGAGGTACTGGAGCTGCTGGAGACTCGGGCGGAAGCGGTGCCGGACAACGTCCGCTCGGCGCTCGAGCAATGGGGCCGCGAGCTGGGCCGCACCTTGCTGGAGGAGCGGATGCTGCTGCGCTGTGCGGACGAGGAAGCGGCGGAGACGGTGGCATCCTTGCCGGCCCTTGCCGGACTTTTGGAGCGGATCGGCCCCCGCGATTTTATCGTGGAGGACGCCCAGGCCGCTAAAGTCCGCAGGGTGCTGGAGGAAGCCAGATTGGCCCCGCCCAAGTCCGGGGGGCCATCCGCTGCCGCTCCGGATTTCCCGCGGCTGGAGGAAGGAACCGGACATGCGCCTGCGGCACTGCGGGGGACGCAGCCGGAGCGGGCCTGGATATTTAACGGCCGGAATCTCCATTTCTACGAACCGTCCGAGGCGATTCCGCCATTATCGGAGCTTTTTCCGGGATATGAGGAGGTTCCGGGGATGTGGTTGAAGGAGCTGCGTTCCTATCACGGCTCAACGGCGAGAAAAGTGATGGAGCAGGCCATCGCCTGGAGGACTAAAGTAGAACTGAAAATGAACGGTTCGGTGGAGGAATTCTGTCCGCTTTTTTTGAAAGGGGACGAAAAGTGGACGGTCGTCGGACGGCTGCTGAAACCTTCCCTAAACGGAGAAGAAGTTATCCCTCCGCAAGGGGAAATCGAACTGGCGCCGGACCGCTGGGAAGCCATGCGGCTGCGGCTGCCTGAACTCTCCTAATCTACGGGGCTCCCTCTTCTTCTCGTCGCAAGATTATGGTATGATTATCTCGTCTACCGCTTTGGCGGACTACACTTGTAAGGAATCGAGATGATAATTCATGAGCGTAACGGAGATCAACACGGTCGATATGGCCGAGCTGCTGACAAACGCCTATGAATTAGGCGATTTGATAAATAAATCCGCTGCGGTTTCCGACTATTTGTACTGGAAACGCCGGGTCGAGGAGGATGCCGAAATCCAGGCCCTCGTCAAGAAATTGGCGGCCAAGAAGGAGCTGTTCGAGGAAACGCAGCGCTTCGGCCATTTTCATCCCAACTACCATGAAGCCAAGGACAAAGTAACCGAGGTGGAGCTGGAGTTGGAGCAATTTGAAGCGGTACGCCGCTTTAAAGCGGCGGAGAAGGAGTTGGACGATATTCTTCACCAAATGTCCGAGATTATCGCTTATGCCGTTTCGGACAGCATTAAGGTGCCGAGCAACGATCCGAATCCGAAGGGCGGAGGCTGCGGAAGCGGCGGAGCGTGCGGTTGCGGATAAGGCCGGCGCTGAAGACATAAGGCGCTTCATGCGGAAGAGGGGGGGAGAAATCATGTTTCCGGAACGGACCGGTTATATTATTTGGGTCAGCGACCTGAAGGCGGCAAGAAATTTGGAGAAATACGGAAGCGTTCATTACTTGTCGCGGCGGATGCATTATGTGGTTATGTACGTGAACGCGGACCGGGCGGAGGAGACGATGAAGAACGTCCGCAAACTCCCCTATGTTCGCAAAATCGAACGTTCCTACCGGAACGAAATCAAGACGGAATACAGCAAGGATGTTCCGGACAAAACCCGGTATTACGGTTTATAGTTTTACGGAAAAGGCGGCCCTCGGGCCGCTTTTTTTATGGGCATCTACGGAAAGGGAGGCGCGGGATTTTTAAAGTAAGCTGTCAGGGCCTGAATTGGTACAAATTTTTCTATCTTAAGTCTTGTCGAACCGTTGGTTATGATGTATTATGTTGGGTAATTATACTTAGTTATAAAGTCCTAGAACTCGAGGTGCGGCAAATGAGAAATACGGTTACGGAGCGGCGGGCCACTTGCGGAAGACAGCCTGTTTTATTGGGGGACAAGGCCATTGCCGACATCGTTATTACCCATCATGCCAGGTTAAGATATCAGGATCGGGTCGATCGCCGCGGTTCCGCGACGAATGAGATAGCGCGCTGGGCTTGGGGATGGCTCAAGCAAGGCAGAATGAAGCCGTATTACCGAAACGGAGAGGACGTCTACCTCGTCGATGACGATTTGGTATTTGTGGCGGAGTTTACGGAGATCCCCGGGATGTATACGGAACAGGCCAAGCCTGTATATAAAATGATTATCGTAACCTTTCTGGGCAGGATGTCGGAGACGATCGAGCTTCGCGACCTGAAATCTTACTATTCCTGGCTGCGGCATTCCCGGCGCATGACCTTGATGAAGAATACGCGCAAACGCAAATAGAATGAGCATGTTCCGACAGGGGCATGCTTTTTTTTGTGCTCTTCCTCGTGGTATTGTAGGGGGAGAAGAAGGAGTGGAACAAGGATGGCGTTGAACTATCATCAACTGCATATTTTTTATACGGTTGCGGAGCGGGGAAGCTTCTCGGCGGCGGCCCAGGCGCTTCATATGACCCAGCCGGCGGTCACGATGCAGATTCAGGCGCTGGAGGATCACTTCGGCAGCAAATTGCTGGTCCGGTCGACGAAACGGATCGAGCTGACCGAAGCGGGCCATACGCTGTTTCCTTATGCAAGGCGGAGCCTTGAATTGATGCGGGAAACCGAGCGGGCCATGTCGCGTTTTGCCTCGATGCTGAAGGGAAGGCTTCAGCTCGGAGCCAGTCTGACGATCGGCGAATATGTACTGCCCAGGCTGCTGGGGGGATTCGCGGTAAAATACCCGGATGTCTCCATCGCGCTCAAGGTAATGAACACGGCTCAAATCATGGAGGAGATCGTCGGGCATCAGCTGAATTTCGGCCTTGTCGAAGCGCCTGTGCATCATCCTGATATGGTATCGGAGCCCGTGATGGAGGATGAGCTGAAGCTGATCGTTCCGGCCGGCCATCCTCTGGCGGAGAAGGAGCGGGTCCGGTTGAGCGAGGTCATGAACTATTCCTTCGTGCTGCGGGAAAAAGGTTCGGGAACCCGGCAGGTGATGGAAGCGGAACTGGAGCGGCTGGGCATCGCGGCGGAACGGATGGAAGCGGTGATGGAGCTGGGCAGCACCGGCGCGGTGAAATCGGCGGTGGAAGCCGGCCTGGGCGTCACGATCATCTCCCCGTCCTCGGTGAAGCACGAGCAGGCGTTAGGCCTGCTGAAGGTGGTGGATATTGAGGATGCCGAGTTCAAGCGCCAATTTTATTCCATCCATTTGAAATCTACGGTACTGCCCGTCTCGGCGGTTACTTTTTTAACGTATTTGCGCGGATTCAAAAAATCGTTCTATATAAGTTGAACTAAAGAATTGGCACTAGGCAAGAGTGTGAAATGATTCTGGAGAAGCTACCAGCTTTCTGAAAGAAAGCTGGCATCAGAAGCATAAGCTAAAGCTCGCCTTTGTGACCGGATTTCTACCTTGAATAAATATAAATAAAGAAATCTGGGAGCAACAGCGATCGGAAGAACATTTCACACGGCTGCAGCCACTAGCGTTGCATTAACCGTGGGGTTCAATAGCTGTAACCGCCTCTCTTTGAGCTCTGGCCGGTGGATAAGGGTCATTTGGAGCGCTATTTTGTCGAATTTGGCTCTTTGGTGTGAAATAGAGGTCATTTGGGGCCTTATTTTAGAGAAAGTCGGGCAAAAACCGGATTTTTGGGCTCGCACCAGAGAAATAGGGTCCTTTTTAGCCGCTATTCTTCCTGAAAAAGCAAATCTGGGCGAAATAGCAGCCCAAAACGCCGCTATTATAACGGACGGCCAGAAAAAGTTGCGGCCCGCAGCACTAAGTCAGGTTTAATGTAACGTCAGTGACCCACGGCTGGAAATAAGGCCTTTTTTGACCGCTATTTTCTCGGTAGAGGCGAATCGGGCCGAAATAACGGCCCAAAAGGCCGCTATTGCAGCGACAGCGAGCAGGTGAAAAGGATTCTATTCACGCTCTTGACCCGCAACTAAATGGTTGGGTTCGAAATAAAGGGAATTCTTCCCGTTAATTTGGTACGTACGCGGCCACAGGGGCCAATTAGCCGGATAACCTCCCGTTAATTCGCCTGAAATGGGGTATATCGGCAATATAGCCGCGAAATAGATGGAGCTTCTCCAGCTAAATTCGATCGAGGGGCCAAGAGCGGTACATGAACGGGAAAGTTTGCCTTTAATGATGCGGAATCCGACGGAGGGACTTTATTCTTGGAACAACATACCTGAGGAGGGGCAAAAATGATGCAAAGCAAAGGCGAAACGGGGCGGCAAGAACGATACGATTTGCATACCCATACGCGAGCTTCGGACGGGATGAACGCGCCCGCCGATAATGTCCGTTTGGCGAGAGAACAAGGCCTTACGGGTCTGGCGATCACGGACCACGATACGGTAGCGGGGGTCATGGAAGCGATGGCGGAGGGCGAGCGGCAGAGCATACTCGTGATTCCGGGGGTGGAAATCAGCACCCGGGCCTCGGGAAAAGACATCCATGTATTGGGGTACTTTATCCAAACGGACGATCCCGTGCTGCTGCAAAGATTGGCCAGCTTAAGGGAGACCCGCGAGGCCCGGAATGTCCAAATCATAGACAAGCTGAACGGTCTCGGGATTTCCATTACGTTGGACGAAGTCAAGGCGGGGCTGGGCCGGCCTTTGCGGCCGGATGAAAGCCTGGGCCGGCCCCATATCGCCGACGCGTTGGTTCGTAAAGGACTGGCCGCCGATATGCGGGATGCTTTTGACCGGTATCTCGGAGAAGGGAAGCCCGGATACGCCTCTTTGCCCCGGATTTCGCCGGAAGAAGCGATGGGATGGATCCGCGAAGCCGGAGGCGCGCCGGTTCTGGCCCATCCCGGCTTGTACGGCGATGACGAACTGGTGGAAACGATCGTGGCGAAGGGCCGGCCGGCGGGGATCGAGGTGTATCACTCCGACCACGGACCGGAGGACGAGGAGCGCTATCTCGTGCTGGCGCGGCGATACGGACTGATCGCCACCGGCGGTTCCGATTATCACGGCGTCCGGCAGGGCGTCGTCTTTCACGGCGATCTCGGCAGCCGCTACGCCGACGGAGAGTGCGTCCGACAATTGCAAAACGCCGCGGAGCACGGCGGCCGTTGAACAAAGAACCTTCCTAAAACGCAGATATTCTGCGTTAGGAAGGTTCTTGTTTTGTCGGCGGTGTGTTAGCCTCTATCCGTTTTTTACCGCACTCGGCAGTTTTTTGATCAACTGCTCATCCGGCGTCACGAACAAGGTGCGTTGGTGATCATAGATGACGAAGCCCGGTTTCGCCCCGCTCGGTTTGCGGACGTAGCGAATCAGCGTGGAGTCCACCGGCACGCTGCTCGATTCCCTGGCCTGGCTGAAATAGGCCGCCAGCTGGGCCGCTTCATTCAGCGTCGCATCGCCAAAACCGCTGCCGCGGATAACCACATGCGAACCCGGTATGTCTTTCGTATGCAGCCAGGTATCGTTCGGTCCGGCGAGCCGGTTGGTCAGGTATTCGTTTTGCAGGTTGTTCTTGCCGACGCAAATTTCGAAGCCCTCGGAAGAGGTATAAACATGCAGCGTCGGGCGGTCGTTCTTTTTCTTCTTTTTGCCTTTCTTCGCCCGGTCCCGCAAATATCCCTGCTGGATCAATTCCTCGCGAATTTCGTCGACATCGCTCAAGGAGGCGTACGACAATTGCTGGAGAAGCTCCTCAAGGTACACGATCTCCTCCCGCGTCTTCCGCATCTGCTCATCGATCACCGCAAGGCTATTTTTAAACTTGTTGTATTTTTTAAAATAACGCTGGGCGTTCTCCGAAGGAGTAAGCAGCGGATCGAGCGGAATTCGCTCCGTCTTCTGCTCCTCGTCATAGTAGTTGACCAACTCGGCCGTGCGATCACCTTTCTTGATCAAATGCAGGGACGGCAGCAGAAGCTCGCCCCAAATCCGGTAACGCTCGGCATCTTCCGCTTCCCCTAGATCTTTCTCCAGGTTGGACAGTTTTTTGATGTTTTTGTTCCGTTCATTTTGCAAAAATCGCAGCAGATCGCTGGTCTTCTGCTTTACGGTATCCCGCAGCGCCTTCTCCCCGAAATACTCCTCCATGCACTCGCTGATGGAGCCGTAAGTTTTGGCTTCCCCCCGGATCAGCGTCAGCCGGACGGCGGAGAAAACCGGCTTCCCCGCTTCGTTATCTCCGGTCACAGGAGTGTACCGGTGGTTCCGCACATCCTCCATAAGCTGGTCGAAGGCGGCCCAGAGCTTCTCCGGATCCCCGCTTCCCTGCGCTGGCCGATTGCCGCCATCAGCGCGGCGGCCGATCTCCTCCGCGATCAGCGGGCTCAAGCCGCTGTAAGCGCCGACGATCCAGCCGGCCCCCCCGTTTTGCTCGGCAGCGTTTTGCCAGGCGCTGAAGAAGTTTTCTTTGCCCGTATGCAGCGGATCCAGTTTATTCTGCTGCGGAGGCTCCGTATAGGAGAAACCCGGCATTACGACACGGTATCCGCTGATGGCGGGGGTCACGTGATGAATGCCGTCGAGCTGTGTTCCTGTTGCCGGATCGACCAGAATAATATTGCTGTGCCGTCCCATCAGCTCCACGATCAGTCGCTTCACCGAGACGTCGCCGAGTTCATCGCGCTGGCGAACATCGATATGGATGATCCGCTCCATTCCGACTTGCCGGATCGCTTCGACGATACCTCCTTCGCAGTGTTTCCGGAGGAGCATGCAGAACATGGGGGCTTCCAGCGGATTCGGAAAAGATTCCTCCGTCAGATGCACGCGGGGATAGGTCGGATTTGCCGACAGCAGCAGACGTTTATTTCCGCCGGAGGCGCGAAGCTGCATGATGATATCGCTGGATGAGGGCTGATGTATTTTATTGATGCGCCCGCCCACGATGGTTTGCAATTCGTGAACGATCGCTCGGGTTACGATTCCGTCAAGTGCCATAACAATATATTCTCCCGTCTTGTTTCAATATAAATTGCTTCGTGCTTCTTTCTATGATGCCATACTTCCGGCAAAAACTTAAGAGCCGCGCTGTGATAATTTGGGACTGGCCGGAATACATTTACCCTAGGTGGAAAAGCCTTCACGCTGTATACCGCACAAAATACGGGAGGGGAATTGGGAGGATGGAACAAAAAAACTGGCACCAGTGGAGTGGCGATGAGCTTCTTGAGCGGTTCGGCGTCACGCGCGAACAGGGCCTGACCCAGGAGGAAGCGGCTCGAAGACAGGAGCGGTACGGAGTAAACGAGCTGGCGGAGGGACAGCGCATTTCCCCGTGGCTGTTGTTCTTGAACCAGTTCAAGGATTTCATGATGCTTATCCTGATGGGCGCCACACTGATCTCGGGCATCCTCGGCGAATATTTGGACGCCGTTACCATTATAGCGATCATCGTCTTGAACGGGGTGCTGGGCTTCGTGCAGGAATTCCGGGCGGAGCGCTCTCTGCGGGCTTTAAAGCAACTGTCGGCCCCCCACGCCAATGTGCTCCGGGAAGGCGTGGTCAGGCATATTCCCGCGAAGGACCTCGTTCCCGGCGATATCGTGATTCTGGAAAACGGAGACCGGATTCCGGCCGATATCCGCTGGCTGTCGGCCAACAGCCTGGATGTGGAAGAATCGGCCTTGACCGGGGAATCGCATCCGGTCGGAAAGCACGCCGAAACGATCCGCGAAGCGGACGTACCGCTGGGCGATCAGAAGAACATCGGCTTTATGGGCACGATGATCACGCGGGGGAGCGGCCGAGGCCTGGTGATTCGCACGGGGATGGATACGGAGATGGGCAAAATCGCCGACCTGATCCAAAATACGGATACCCAGGAAACACCGCTGCAACGAAGGCTGGAACAGCTTGGGAAAATATTGATTTACCTGGCGCTGGCTCTCACCGTACTCGTCGTGGTCGTCGGGATCTTGCACGGACAGCCTGCGGGCGCGATGTTCTTTGCGGGGGTAAGTCTCGCGGTGGCGGCGATTCCGGAAGGTCTGCCGGCGATCGTCACGATCGCGCTGGCGCTCGGCGTGCAGCGGATGATCAAGCGCAAGGCGATCGTCCGCAAGCTGCCTTCCGTCGAAACGCTGGGCTGCGCCTCGGTTATTTGCTCGGACAAAACGGGAACGCTGACGCAAAACAAGATGACGGTTACCCGGCTTTGGCTGGAAGGGCGTTCGCTGGAGGTCACCGGGGAAGGCTACGAGCCGATCGGGCAAATATTGGAGAATAAG
Organism: Paenibacillus sp. alder61; assembly: GCF_020179875.1. Lineage (NCBI taxonomy): Bacteria > Bacillati > Bacillota > Bacilli > Caryophanales > Paenibacillaceae > Paenibacillus > Paenibacillus sp. alder61. The sequence continues at coordinate 49,229 of NZ_JAIUDG010000018.1, read as the reverse complement.
CAGCCGATCGACATCAAGATGGACCAGAGCCTCCGGCGTTTGCTGCAGGTCAGCGCGCTTTGCTCCAACGCGGAGATCTCCGAGGTCGATGCCGATGTGCGCGGCCGCAAAAAACCGAAGGAGGAGCCGCAGGGAACGCATTGGATTTTGAAGGGGGATCCTACGGAAGGCGCGCTCGTCGTGCTTGCTTCCAAAATGGGGCTGACCCCCGCGGCCTTAAGCACGTCATACCGGCGGGAGCGGGAGTTTCCGTTCGATTCGAAACGGAAGATGATGTCGGTCGTGGTGACCCACCAGGGCGGAAGGATGGCTCTCGTCAAGGGTGCTCCGGATATGCTGCTGGATAAATGCGCGTACATTCTCTGGGAAGGCAAGGTGGTTCCGTTTACGGGCACCTTGCGGAGCCGGGTGCAGGCCGAGAATGAGGGGATGGCCCGCAGCGCGCTGCGCGTCTTGGGACTGGCATACCGCGAGGTGAAACCGCACGAGTCGATGGCGGAGGAAGGGGCCGTGGAATCGCAGCTGATCTTCGTCGGGCTGGCCGGCATGATCGATCCGCCCCGCCGCGAAGCGCGGGATGCGATTGCCGTTTGCCGCCGGGCCGGCATCAAAACCGTGATGATCACCGGGGATCACCGGCTTACGGCGGAAGCGATCGCTACGGACCTCGGTATCCTGCCGCGCGGAGGCGTGTCGATGTCGGGTCAGGAATTGGCCGCGCTCAGCGATGAAGAGCTGGACCGACGGGTCGACGACACCTATGTTTATTCGCGCGTGGCCCCCGAGCATAAGCTGCGCATTGTCAAAGCGCTGCAGAGCAAAGGGCATGTCGTCGCAATGACCGGGGACGGCGTCAACGACGCGCCGGCGATCAAAGCCGCCGATATCGGCATTGCCATGGGGATAACGGGGACCGATGTGTCCAAGGAAGCCTCATCGCTTATTCTGAGCGACGACAACTTCTCCTCGATTGTAGCCGCGATCGAAGAGGGGAGAAGCATCTATGAAAATATCCGCAAGTTTATCCGCTATTTGCTGGCTTCGAATGTCGGTGAAATATTAACGATGTTCTTCGCTATGCTGGCGGGCCTTCCGCTGCCGCTGCTCCCGATTCAGATTCTGTGGGTCAATCTCGTCACGGACGGCCTGCCGGCGATGGCGCTCGGCGTGGATCAACCCGAAAAAGACTTGATGGAGCATAAACCGAGAGGGGCGAACGAGAATATTTTTGCCCGCCGGCTCGGCTGGAAAATCCTCAGCCGCGGCTTGCTGATCGGCCTGTGTACGCTCGCCGCCTTCTGGCTGACGTACCGGGTGGCTCCGAACGATCCGGCCCAGTTGGCCAAAGCCCAGTCGGTGGCCTTCGTGACGCTGGTGATGGCCCAACTGATTCACGTCTTCGACTGCCGCAGCTCGCGCTCGATTTTCCACCGGAATATTTTGCAAAACCGCTATCTCGTCCTAGCCGTTCTTTCTTCCGTGCTGCTGCTGCTCGGCGTCATGTATATCGAAGCGTTGCAGCCGATCTTCAAAACCGTGCCGCTCGGTACGCGCGAATGGGCCATCTCGCTCGTCGCCGCCGGCATTCCGACCTTCCTGCTTGGCGCGGGCAGCGTATGGTCCGGCAGACGGCGCAGGAATTATAACGGGCCCCGTCCGATGGCCACGGTGAAAAGTACAAATATTCGTGCATAGAATCAATACCATTCCACCCCTCAAGCCGATAGACTAACCCCATGGAGCAAGCTTAGCTCGGCAATGCATGCGAGGGGTGGAAGAAAATATGGAATTTACTAAAATGCATGGACTCGGCAATGATTTTCTCGTTTTTTACGGAGAAGAAGACCTCCCGGAACGGGTTTCGGAGTTGGCGATCGCGTGGTGCAACCGGTATTTTGGCGTCGGAGGGGACGGGCTGGTTTTTATCCTGCCTTCGGAGAAAGCGGATTTCCGCATGCGGATTATCAATTCTGACGGCACTGAGGCCGAACAATGCGGCAATGCCATCCGCTGTGTGTCCAAATACGTATATGACCACGGCTACACGGATAAAGACCGGATTACTATCGAAACGCTGGGCGCCGGGGTGCAGCGGGTTTCTTTGCAAATCGAGGACGGGGTTGTCCGGACCGTCCGGGTGGACATGGGCGAGCCGATTCTGGACGGTTTGGCCGTACCGACCACTTTGGAAGGGAATCCGGTGCTGGCCAGGCCGATTGAAGCGGATGGGCGCCGATTCGAGTTTACGGCCGTCTCCATGGGTAATCCGCACTGCGTCATCTACGTGGACGATGCTCCCAATTTCGACCTGGGCGTCTGGGGGCCGAAGCTGGAGGTGCATCCTTATTTTCCGCGAAAAATCAATGTGGAATTCGCTACCGTCACCTCGCGCGAACGGGTGGAAATGCGCGTATGGGAACGCGGCGCGGGACCGACCTTGGCGTGCGGAACCGGGGCCTGCGCGACACTGGTCTCCTCCGTTCTGAACGGGTTGACGGACCGTGCCGCCTGGATCGGCCTGAAAGGCGGGGATTTGTTTATCGAATGGGATGAACAGGATAACCACGTGTATATGACAGGGCCGGCGGAGACCGTATATAAAGGGAACATTGAGATTTAGGAATCAAGAAACGGGCGGCCAGAGGCCGTCCGTTTTTTTGAGCGATTGGGCCCGGCTTTTGAGCCGGTTATTGTCCGGCGGTAAAATCATTTGTCGGACGGAATTCTTATCAATCCGGTGGATTTATGATACATTAGAATGAAATTATGCACAGTAAGGGCCGCGAACCGGCATTTATAATAACATTACAGGCTTTGGAGGTACGGGGATGAAACCTGATTTGCGCGAAAGATGGGAAAACGGAGTCATTGTTGGGGACGGTGCCATGGGTACTTATTTGTACAATTTCGGTTTTCCCGTGGGCATTTCCTACGAGGAGCTGAATCTGCTTCAGCCGGAAGTCATCGGAGACGTCCATCGCCGGTATATCGACGCGGGGGCCGAGATGCTGGAGACGAACAGTTTTTCCGCCAACTATTATAAGCTGTCCAAATTCGGGTTGGAATCCCAGGTCGAGGAAATTAACCGCGCCGCGGTCCGCATCGCCAAAAAGGCGTCGGCCGGGCGCGCTTACGTGGCGGGAGCGGTCGGTTCGATTCGGGGCGGGAAGCGCGTCAACGTGACCGATCAGGAGCTTACCCGGTACTACGAGCAGCAAATGGCCGCTTTGCTTAACGAGGAAGTGGACGCGATTTTGCTGGAGACTTTTTACGATCTAGGAGAAATGCGTATTGCTCTGGGCCGGGCGCGGCATTTAACGGATGTTCCGGTCATCTGCCAGTTTGCGGTTGACCAGGTTGGCCGCACATTGGACGGCTATACGATTTCGGACGCCTTCGGCATGCTGCTGGGGGAAGGAGCCGATGTGCTCGGCTTCAACTGCCATTCGGGGCCAAAGGGAATCATGAGCGTGATGTCCCGGCTGGGCGGGCCGCTGAATGTGCCGCTCTCGGTTTTCCCCAACGCGGGGTTGGCCGATTATGTCGATGGAGAATATATATATGGGGCGACGCCGGAGTATTTCGGCGAATGTTCCACCGCTTTTGCGGATTTGGGAGCCCGTTTGATCGGCGGCTGCTGCGGAACGACGCCAGAGCATATCGCCGCGACGGTACAGGCGCTGGCGGCCTACCAGGCTGCCCCGCTGCGGGAAGGCAAGCCGCTGCCTAAGCCGAGCGAAACGGCCGTGTTGACCAGGTCGGCGGAGGGTACCGCGAACGATTCCTCCGGCAACGGAAGGATACCGGCCATCACGGAACTTGTGAAGGAGCGTCATACCGTCATCGTCGAGCTGGATCCCCCGCGGGATTTGGATATCGGCAAATTTATGGAAGGCGCCGCCGCTTTAAAGGAAGCTGGGGTGGACGCGCTGACGCTGGCCGACAACTCGCTGGCCGTTACGCGGATGAGCAATATGGCGCTCGGACACCTGGTGCAAGCCGAACTCGGTCTAAGGCCGCTGATTCATATCGCCTGCCGGGACCGCAATCTGATCGGAACGCAGTCGCATATGATGGGCTTCGATGCCCTTGGCATCGACCACGTGCTGGCGGTGACGGGAGATCCGGCCAGGTTCGGGGATCTGCCGGGAGCCAGTTCCGTGTACGACATGACCTCCTTCGAAATTATCCGCATGATCAAACAGCTGAACGAGGGCGTGGCTTTTTCGGGCAAGCCGTTGAAACAAAAGGCGAAATTCGTGGTCGGCGCGGCTTTCAATCCGAACGTCAAACATCTCCACAAGGCGGTCGAGCGCCTGGAGAAGAAGATCGCGTCGGGCGCCGATTACATTATGACTCAGCCGGTTTACGATCCCGAGCTGATCGTGGCGATCAGAAAGGCGACGGCCCATCTGGATATTCCGATCTTTATCGGGATCATGCCGCTGGCCAGCGGAAAGAACGCCGAGTATCTCCATAATGAAGTACCGGGCATTCAGTTGTCGGAGGAGGTCCGCCGCCGCATGGACGGGCTTCAGGGCGCCGAAGGTCGGGCCGTGGGCGTGGAGATCGCCAAGGAATTGCTCGATATCGCCATGGAGCATTTCAACGGCATTTATTTAATGACTCCGTTTATGTTTTATGAGATGAATGTGGCCTTAACCCGCTACGTCCTCGAGAAATCGAAACCGAAGGCGGCCCACTTGTCTCGTTCATAATTATCAATTACAATAGGATAACGGATGTGATGCCTATGTCTCACAGTATGACAGGATACGGCAGCGCCGCCAGAGTCTTCGGCGGATATATGATTCAGTTTGAGATAAAGTCCGTCAACCACCGCTACTCCGAAATCGTGCTCCGGTTGCCGAGGGAATGGACTTGCTATGAGGATAGCCTTCGACGGCGGATCCAGCGCGATGTCAAGCGGGGACGGGTTGATGTATATATCAGCAAGGAGCGGGATGACGAAAGCTCCCTTCCTTTTGTACTGAATTCAGGCAGGGTGGAAGCTTACTTGCGGGCGGCGGAGGAGCTGCATACGAAGTACGGATTGGAAGCCTCTCTCAGTGCGAAAGATTTGCTCGCGCTGCCCGACGTTTTAGTCCCGCCCGATCCGCTTGGTGAAGGGGACTTTACCGGCGAAGCCTGGGAAGACGTCCTTCATGGCGGTCTGGAAGAAGCGCTGGGCGGGCTGCTGGATATGCGCAGTAAGGAAGGCCGGCATCTTGCGGCCGACCTGGAGCAGCGGCTTGCCAGGCTGGAAGAGCTGCACGCCGAGCTCAAAACTTATGCGCCTCAGGTCGTGAGCGATTACCGGACCAAACTCAAAGGGCGTTTAACCGAGCTGGTCGAGGGCGCTTTTGACGAGCAGCGCTTCGCCATGGAGATCGCCGTTTTTGCGGACCGGTCCAATATCGACGAAGAGCTCACCCGCTTGGGCAGTCATTTCGAACAGTGCCGGACCCTGCTCCGTTCCACCGAACCGGTGGGGCGCAAGCTGGATTTTTTGATACAGGAAATGAACCGGGAAACGAATACGATTGGATCGAAAGCCAATCATTTGGCTCTGGTCAACCGTGTCGTTGAAATGAAAGCGGAACTGGAGAAAATTCGCGAGCAAGCCGCGAATCTCGAATAACGTCGCATTTGACACTGGTGAGTCAAGTAAAATAGGGGGAAATACCTTAGATGGCAATTAAACTTATTAACATCGGCTTCGGAAACATCGTATCCGCCAATCGGATCATTTCCATTGTGAGTCCGGAATCGGCTCCCATCAAGCGGATTATCCAAGAGGCAAGGGATCGTCATATGCTGATTGACGCTACCTACGGGCGCCGCACGCGTGCGGTCATTATAACCGACAGCGACCATGTCATCCTGTCGGCGGTTCAGCCGGAAACGGTAGCGCACCGCCTGTCCGCGAAAGATGACGACAACGACGAATAAAATGGAGAGAAAAATGGCTAAAGGGTTACTCATTGTACTATCGGGACCTTCGGGTGTAGGCAAAGGAACAGTATGCACCGAGCTGCGGCGCCGCATGCCCGAGCTCGTCTATTCCGTTTCGGCGACGACGCGGGGACCTCGCCTCGGCGAGGAGAACGGTGTGAATTACTTTTTTAAGACCCGCGAGCAGTTCCTGGAGATGATCGAGAAGGATCAACTGCTGGAGCATGCGGAATATGTGGGCAATTTCTATGGTACTCCTCGCGACTTCGTCGAGCAGACGCTTGAGAGCGGCAAGGATATCATTCTTGAAATCGAAGTTCAGGGCGCGCTCAAGGTAAAGGAGAAGTTTCCGGAGGGCGTTTTCGTGTTCCTGCTTCCGCCTTCGCTTGACGAGCTGAAGGGGCGGATCCAAGGACGCGGGACCGAGAGCCAGGCGACGATCGATCACCGGCTGTCCGTGGCGGCTTACGAAATCGGCTTGTTGGAGAAGTACGACTACGCCGTCGTCAACGATGAAATCGATCTGGCTTGCAAAAGAATAGAATCCATTATCGTTGCCGAACATTGTAAGGTTAAGAACAAGGCGAAAGAATTGCAATTAGGCATTTGAGTCCAAAAGAAGAGGTGTTTTCCTAATGCTGTATCCATCGATTGATAAGATGCTCGGAAAAGTCGGCAGCAAATACTCGCTGGTCGTAGCGGCATCCCGCAGAGCGAGATTGCTGAGAGAAGGGGCCAAGAGCGAGCTGAAACAGCCGAAATCGCACAAGCAGGTCGGCGTTGCTCTGGAGGAGATTTACGGCGATTACGTACGGTTGAAACAAGAAACTCCGACGACGGAACCGGACGAAAATAAATAGATTTTCTGGACCTCGTGGGTCGAGGCATAAAATAACAACCTCTTCAGGACAACCGCGAGGTTGTTATTTTTTTCGTTCGGATGAACTTTAAGTCTTGGGAGAAAGCGGGGGAAGGACATTGTTAAAAGGAAAGAAGGTTCTGCTTGGCGTTACCGGAGGGATCGCTGCTTTCAAGGCCGCTTCGCTGTGCAGCAAACTTGTGCAGCAGGGGGCGGAAGTCCAGGTGATCATGACGGAGTCCGCGACGAAATTCGTGACCGAACTGACGCTCCAGGCATTGTCTAAACATCCGGTCTATACCGATACATTTGATGAAAAAGATTCGGGCGCCATCGCGCACATCGCTCTGGCCGATTGGGCGGATCTGGTGCTGGTCGCGCCGGCTACAGCCAACATTATCGCCAAAATGGCCGCCGGGCTGGCCGACGATATGCTGTCCACGACCCTGCTGGCCACGGAGGCGCCGATTATGCTGGCTCCGGCGATGAATATCCATATGTACGCGCACCCGGCCGTTACGCGCAATTTGGCCGAGCTTGCCGCGCGCGGAGTTCTGTTGGTTGAGCCCGGAGAGGGCCTGCTGGCTTGCGGTTATACGGGGAAAGGACGGATGGAGGAGCCGGAGACGATCGTCGACGTGGTGAAGCAGTTCTTTGCGCGTCAGGAGCAGCGGACGGCCCTCCCTCTTGCCGGTAAAAAGGTCGTCGTGACCGCGGGGGGGACGATCGAACGGATCGATCCGGTTCGCTACATCTCGAACGACTCGTCGGGAAAAATGGGTTATGCGCTGGCCAAAGCCGCTGCGGAACTCGGCGCGGAGGTTACGCTGATCGCCGCCAACACGCGGCTCGCGCCGCCGGCGGGCGTTCGGGTCTTGTCCGTGGAGTCGGCCCGGGAAATGTACGAAGCGGCGCTCGGCGAGTGGAGCGATACGGATATTTTGGTCAAAGCGGCGGCGGTTGCGGATTACCGGCCCAAAACGCCGGCGGATCGCAAACTTAAAAAGACCGGCGAAACCATGACGCTGGAGCTGGTTAAAAACATCGATATTTTGGAGACGCTGGGTAAGCAAAAGACCAGGCAGTTCCTCATCGGCTTTGCCGCCGAAACGAACGATGTGGAACAGTACGCGATGGACAAGCTTCGGCGAAAAAATTGCGACCTGCTGGTTGCCAACGACGTGACCCGGGAAGGGGCGGGATTCGGGGTCGACACCAATGTCGCAAGCGTCTACGACGCAAACGGGCTTGTGACCTCGTTTCCGCTGCTATCCAAGGAGGAGCTTGGCCTCCGCATTATGGAACTGGCGGCTTCCAGGCTGGCTGGAGCCGCGAAATGAGTTACCGTATAGCGAAAGTGATTGTCGATGTGCCGAGCCGGGAAACCGATCGGCCTTTTGATTATTTGATTCCGGCCGCGATGCAGGGCTGGATCGAAGTCGGAAGCCGGGTCGGCGTTCCTTTTGGACGGCGGACGGTACAGGGGTTCGTGTTATCGCTGCATGAGGACACGGAGATGGACCCGAAGCGCCTGAAGCCGATCCAGGAGCTGCTCGATCTGATGCCGCCGCTGCCGCAGGATCTCGTGAAGCTGGCCGAATGGATGAGCCGCAAGTATGCCTGCAGCATGATTTCCGCTTTGCAGGCCATGATACCGGCGGCGCTGAAAGGCAAGGCGGAGCGGTACGTCACCGTCCCGGAAACGGACGGCAACCAGGACGAGCCGGCTTTCCCCGGGGAGAACGGCGGGCTTTCGAGTCCTGTGCTTCCTGTGCTGCTCACCGGGGAGGAGGAAGAGATTCTCGCTTACGTGAAGGCTTCGGGCCAGGTAACGATGGAGCATTTAAGCAAGCGTTATCCCGGCAGAGCCGGTGAGATCAAGGGTTTGATCGGGCGGGGCCTGCTGTCTGAAACTCAAATGATCAAGGACAAGGTGCGTAAAAAAATGATCAAAACCGTCGCCGCGGCCGTTTCGGGAGAGGCTGCGGAGGCTGCGCTCGCTTCCTTCAGCGGGCAAGCCCGGCGCCAGAAGGAAGTGCTTGAATTCTTGCTTGAAGTCGGCGCTCCGCTATCGCTTCAAGAAGTGCTCCAAACCTTGCGGGTTACCGCCGGGACCGTGCAAAAACTGGCGGAAAAGGGCTACGCGGTGATCGAAGAAACGGAAGTGTTCCGCGATCCTTACAAGAACCGCCGTTTTCAAGGTTCGAAGCCGCTGCAGCGGACGCCCGAGCAGGATCAGGTTTACCGCAAGGTGACCGAAGCGTTGAGTGCGCGGAGCTATGGAGTGTTTCTGCTCCATGGCGTAACCGGCAGCGGTAAAACGGAGGTTTACCTGCAGACGATTGAGCGCTGCATCGCGCTCGGACGCCAGGCGATCGTCCTTGTGCCGGAAATATCGCTCACCCCGCAAATGGTGGAGCGCTTCAAGGGGCGGTTCGGCGGCAAGGTGGCGGTGATGCACAGCCGTTTGTCCACCGGAGAACGATACGATGAATGGCGGAAAATCCGCGAAGGCCGGGTTCAGGTGGCGATCGGTGCCCGTTCCGCCGTGTTTGCGCCTTTTGCCGACCTGGGGCTGATCGTGATGGACGAGGAGCATGAAACTTCCTACAAGCAGGAGGAAACGCCAAAATATCACGCCCGTGATGTGGCTGTGTACCGCGCGCGCCAGTATGGCGCCGCCGTCATCCTGGGCTCGGCCACGCCGTCGCTGGAAAGCTACCATGCGGCGCGTTCCCAGGCGGACGAGCTGTTCGCCCCGCTGCTGCTGGAGATGAGGCAGCGGCCCGCGGGGAGCCGGCTCCCCGGCGTGCATATCGTCGATATGCGCGAAGAACTGCGGGACGGCAACCGGTCGATGTTCAGCCGGGCGCTGCACGCGGGTATCGCCGCCCGGCTGGAACGGGGCGAGCAGACGGTGCTGTTCTTGAACCGCCGGGGCCACTCCACGTTCGTGATGTGCCGATCCTGCGGTTATGTGGCGGGCTGCCCGGAGTGCGATATTTCCCTGACTTACCATCAGAAGTCGAATAACCTCCGCTGCCATTATTGCGGTTATGCCGCACCCGCGCCTTCGATCTGTCCGGAATGCGGCAGCGAGCACATCCGGTACTTCGGCACCGGGACGCAGCGGGTCGAGGGCGAGCTGGCCAAGCTGTTTCCCGGCATCCGGGTCATCCGGATGGACGTGGACACGACGACGGAAAAGGGCTCGCACGAGAAGCTGCTGCAGGCCTTCCGCGAGAAAAAGGGAGACGTGCTGCTCGGCACGCAGATGGTCGCCAAAGGCCTCGACTTTCCGGAGGTGACGCTGGTCGGCGTTATTGCCGCGGATACGGCTCTGAACTTTCCCGATTTCCGGTCCGCGGAGAAGACGTTCCAGCTGCTGACGCAGGTGGCGGGACGCGCCGGGCGGCATCAGCTGCCCGGGGAGGTGTTTATTCAGACTTATATCCCGGATCATTACTCCATCGTGCATGCGAGCGCCCATGATTACGCTTCGTTCGTCCGCGAGGAGTTGAACCACCGGAAGGCGATGCATTATCCGCCGTACAGCCGGTTGATCCTTGTTACGCTGTCCCATGAAAAGCTGCCGGTGCTGCTGCGGATGGCCGAGAATTTTGCCGGCGATTTGCGGCATAAAGCCCAGCGGCTGGGGTGGTACGGCAATCTCGAACGGTTCGCGGCCGAGGCGCTTGACATTCTCGGTCCCGTCGCCTCGCCGATCCCGCGCATCAAGAACCGCTATCGGTTCCAATGCATGGTGAAATACCGCGGGGCGCTTGACGCGGTGCGTTTGGTCCGGGAGACGTCGGCGGAAACGCTCGACCAGCTGCGGGACGCGTCGCTCCAGATCAGTATTGACGTGGATCCGCAGATGCTGATGTAGAATTATCAAATCGGGCATATTTTTTATATGATAGAAGAAACAACTCGAGAGTTAGGATGGTGGACAGCATGGCTTTAAGAATTATCGTATTGGAACCCGATGAGGTGTTGCATCAGGTCGCCAAAGAAGTCAAAAAAATTACGCCGAACGTACAGAAATTGCTGACCGATATGGCCGAAACGATGTACAAAGCCGAGGGCGTCGGCTTGGCCGCTCCGCAAATCGGGATATTAAAACGGGTGATCGTGGTGGACGTCGGGGATGAGCACGGGTTAATCGAGCTGATTAACCCGGAGATCGTGTCCAAGGAAGGGGAACAATTCGGGCCCGAAGGCTGCCTGAGCATTCCGGGATACCGCGGGGATGTCCGCCGCGCTCAAACGGTGACCGTAAAGGGGCTTGACCGGAACGGCAAAGAAGTGACTTATACGGGATCCGATCTGCTTGCCCGGGCGTTTCAGCATGAGATCGACCATTTGAACGGCGTGCTGTATACGGATATCGCCGAGCGAGTCTATGAAATTACCCCCGAGGGGGAAGAGAAGGAGTGACTTCTTCCGTGAATATTGTATTTATGGGAACTCCCGCGTTTGCGGTTCCCTCGTTGGAGGCGCTGCTGAAGGAGGGATACCGTGTAGTGGGGGTAGTTACCCAGCCGGATCGTCCGCAAGGTCGAAAAAAAGTGCTGACCCCCACACCGGTCAAAGAGGCGGCGCTTCGGCACGGCCTCCCCGTGATGCAGCCGCAGCGTCTGCGCGCTCCGGAAGCGGTCGAGGAGCTCGCCTCGCTGAAGCCCGACCTGATCGTTACGGCGGCTTACGGGCAGATTTTGCCCAAATCGGTTCTGGATCTGCCGAAGTATGGCTGTCTGAATGTGCATGGCTCGCTTTTGCCGAAATACCGCGGGGGGGCGCCGATTCAGCGTTCGATTATCAACGGCGAGAAGGAGACCGGGGTGACGCTGATGTATATGGCCGAGGGCCTGGACACCGGGGATATGATCGCCAAAACGGTTGTGCCGATTGAAGATGAGGATACGGCCGGAACGATCTTCGAGAAGCTGAGCGTGGTCGGGGCCGAGCTGCTGATCCGGCAGCTGCCGATGATCCTGGACGGAACGGCGGAGCGGATTCCGCAAAACGACGAAGAGTCCACCTATGCCCCGAACTTGACCCGGGAGGACGAAAAAATCGATTGGCATGCGACTTCCCGCGAGATTTTCAACCGGGTGCGCGGACTGGTGCCCTTTTCGGGCGGGTTTACGACCTGGAACGGCGAAGTCTTCAAGGTATGGGCGGTCGCGAAGCCTGGCGTGAGTTCGGTGGGCGCTCCCGGACAAGCTCCGGGGACGGTGCTTAATTTGTCTCCTGCCGGAATTGAAGTGCAGACGGGCGACGGCTCGGTGCTGCTCACCCGGGTTCAGCCCGCCGGCAAGAAGGCGATGGATGCTTCCGAGTTTATCCGCGGCGGCGTGATGAGTAAAGGGACGGTGCTCGGATGAGCGCGGCCGAAGGCGGAAATCGCGGAAAGGGCCGGGGAAAGGCCGGCGGCGCTTCGGCTCGGGATACGGCGCTTCAGGTTTTAACGGCGGTGGAACAGGAAGGAGCATACAGCAATCTGCTTCTTAACGGCGCGATTCAAAAGTCGGGCCTCACCGGCGCGGACGTGGGTCTGGCTACGGAACTCGTCTACGGGACGATTTCCCGGTTGAACACGATCGATTATTTTTTGGCATCGTTTGTTACCAAGGGACTGGCCAAGCTGCAGCCGTGGGTTCGCAACTTGCTCCGGCTCAGTTTCTACCAGATTTATTATTTGGACCGGATCCCTCCGCATGCGGCCGTGAACGAGGCGGTGAACATCGCCAAGCGCCGCGGGCATCAGGGAATCTCCGGGATGGTGAACGGCGTGCTGCGGAATGTGCTGCGGCGCAAAAGCGAGTTGACGCTGCCGAAGGATCTGCCTCCGGTGGAAAGGATCGCCCTGGAGCACTCCCATCCGGAATGGCTTGTCGCCCGGTGGGTGGAACAATACGGAGAAGCTGCGGCGGAGGCGATCTGCCGGGCCAACAATGAGGCTCCCGCGGTCAGCGTCCGGGTCAACCGGGCCAGAATCAGCCGGGAGGCGCTGCTGGAACGGATGCAGGAGGCGGGGGTCGAGGCGGTTCCCTCCGGGCTGTCGCCGGACGGCATCCTCGTCCGCAGCGGAGGAAATATGGCACTGACCCCATGGTACCGGGAGGGCCTGCTGTCCGTTCAGGATGAAAGCTCCATGCTGGTGGGGCGGACGGTCCGGCCGGAGCCCGGCATGTCCGTGCTCGACTGCTGCGCCGCTCCGGGGGGCAAAACCTGCCACATGGCCGAGCTTATGGAGGGCAAAGGGGAGGTCGTCTCCAACGACATTCACCCCCACAAAGCCAAGCTGATCGAGGAGCATGCCCAGCGGCTCGGCCTCGGCAACGTGCGGACCGTGACCGGGGATGCGATGAAGCTCGCGGATCAGTTCGCTCCGGGGTCTTTTGACCGGCTACTGTTGGACGCTCCTTGCTCGGGTCTGGGAGTCATTCGCCGCAAGCCTGATTTGAAATGGGCGAAGACTCCCGGGGACATTAACGAGATTGCCGGCGTTCAGCGGCAGCTGCTCGATGCCGTCTGCGGGCTTGTCAAGCCCGGCGGCGTGCTGGTTTACAGCACCTGTACGATCGAAAAGGCGGAGAACGAGGACATGGTGCGGGGCTTCCTGGACCGTCATCCGGAATTCGTACTGGACGAAGAGCAGCCGGACGGGGGACGAGCTTTAGCAGGAGCGGAAGCCCGCAGCTCCGTGGGCCTGCAAATTTTGCCGCAGGATGCGCATTCGGACGGTTTTTACATCGCGCGGTTGGTGAAGCGCCATTAAGATGGCGTGAATACGAGCGTGATCTGATTGTATTGTCCGCTTGTTAACGGGGGAAATCCCCCCTGTTAAGTTAACGGTTTTTCCTTTCGGGATAAACATGTTAAGCGTGTTTAGCATGCTCAGACTCGTACAACTCGAGGCCAACAGATTATTTTTTTGGCTGGGCGGTTCTATCCATTGAAAGCCGGACAGAGGGAGAAGGGAAATAAAGGCCTTTTGCGGCGCTATTTTGTCGAATTTGGCTTGCCGGTGTGAAATAGCGGCATTTTGGGGCCTTATTTTTGGAAAAAACGGGCCAACCCCCGATTTCGGTGCCCTCAACAGGAAAATAAGGCCTTTTTTGACCGCTATTTCCCCCTTGAAGCCAAATTGGGCCGAAATAGCGGCCTTTTTGGCCGCTATTTCCGCGGGCGGTTATGCGAGGCGCCGGGTCAGCCCGCTTTGCCGAGGCGAAAAAGTCTTAAATGCGCAGCATCTGTAGGGTTGGTGGCAACGTCTGTGATTTTACGTAACATTGCTAAAAGCACCTGCAGATTTGCATCTTTTGGAGTTGAACATGTGACTGCTCTCGGATTGCAAAAGTTTCTACGGATGGGGATGTTCTGTTCTCAGGAGTAGTTCGATGGAACTAGCCATTTACGGCACGTAAGGGTTGGTATATAATGGAATTGGTGAAGCACACCTTTAGAATCGCAATGCGATACATAAAGGTGTGTTTTTTATTTTTCTCAGATTCCCTTTTATTTTCAAATGTGTAACATTCAAGGGGGGTGGTAGTGGTGTGATTTATTAATGCGCAAATGAGATCGAAATGAACGAAAAGGTGGGGGATATGTTGAAGATGCGAAGAATGTTTAAATGGTTCATCTGTTTTTCTTTGGTATATTCGCTTAATGAGAGTTACATGACTCAAATTGTCAGTGGAGCGAAGCCAATTGTCGGAGGTCCCCAATTAGCAGTTTTGGTAAATGGTAAAAAGGTTGTTTTTCATGGTGGTGACCCTATATCGGAAAATGATCGAGTCCTGGTTCCACTTCGTGGAATAGGAGAGGAGCTTGGGGCAAAGGTTGAGTTTAAGGAAAACACTATCCTTTATGAAAAGGAAGATAGAAAAATTAAATTTGAATTAGGTAGCAAGATCGCGTCCATTAATAGTGCTATGGTAACAATGGAATCACAGGCAAGAGCTATTAAGGGGCGCATTTATGTACCCCTTCGTTTTATAAGTGAGTATTTAGGAGAAAATGTGCTTTGGGATCCTATCGGTAATTGGGTCTGGGTTGGTGACAGAGTAATTCCTAGATTGGAAGACGTAGTAAAGAAAGAGCCACTAGAGCCATACAAGAAGTATTTTCAAAATTTTGATGTTTTACTGAAAGATGTTGAAGGAACCGAATATTCTGATGCCAGAGTTATTACATATTTTCAATTGCCCTTAAAAATAAATGATACATTAACTATTTATGACATATGGCCGATCAAACAAGGGGATGTTGAGGGGATACAAATTCGTGCTTCCTTTAATGGTTTTACTACGTACTTGTTGAGTGAGAACTCACAGCCAAGGCAAAGGCAAGAACGTAAGGGGCTATTAATTAAGAACCAAGATGGAACCACAACTTCGAGTTATCCTATTGTAAATGGTAATGACATGTTTAATGATCCAAATTACAAGAACTACAAACTGCAAGATGTTGAGTATATTTATTTACGGGAGCCTGTAGATTCGATTGTAATGATTAAATGCCCTTTTGTGTATAAGGAGATAATTTCATGAGGGTTCGCTTTATATTTTCTTTCTTGTTAGTCTTAATTTTTATCCTACTTGTTTCACACTTCTATCCAAACCAAATTGAGTCTAGTAGTCTGCCTGTTACACAGGATACTACAAATCCCAATGTTTATTACTTTGTAGCATTATTCTCATATGATATATGGCACGGAACTACTTGGACTAAAGAAGGAAAACCCGGTGACTTTGTGAGAATATCTTTTGACTATTCATTTGATTTTCCTAATAGAAGGATAAAGAAAGTTGAAGTCAGGGGCTTTCATAATCCCATTGATTGGAGTAATGGTGAAAACATTTGGAATACATCCAGATATACTTCCGCTAATCCTGATTTTTTATGGGGGAGAGTTGCCGATTATATAAGTACTAGTTTTTCATCATCCTTAAACGGAACTGTAAATGGATTGGGAACTAGCACTGTAAATTTTCGGGTTAATGTTAACGGTTCATTGACTACAACTTTGAGCGGGAATATTTCAAAGGATGTTTCTAATGAATCTCCGGCGGAACTGGGGCCTGGAGTTGTCGGGTATAGATATTATTTTCCAACTATGTTGACGATTGAACTGGAACCACAGCAGGGTAATGCAGTGATAAAACATTTTACTACTACCGGCCAATCTCTTGATGGAGTAGATGGCTTTCGAGATCGAAACGAGAAGCTAGTTAAAGATCAGCGCTACCAATACTTCCATAGTCCTGAAACATTAGATTATAAGTATGAAGGATATAAAAAGAGCACAGTCTCAGTACCCTCTGGTGGGGCTATAAGTAAAGGCGATCCTCAGCAATTTATTTATGACGGAAGTTTCCCGACATACTATATCTATTTCTACTACACTCCTAATGGTCTCCCCCCATCGGGCGGCTGTACGGTTCCCGCCCCCGGAAAAGTTATAGAATCCCCTCTGAATTCACCGGATCCTTCCGGGGTAATTAAAGCGGATTCGCGCGGGAGCGAAGGGTTTGAGGTTTCCGACGGCATCCCGACGACGGAAAGTCTATATGGAAATGTGCGCGCCAAGGGCTATTTATCCCAAAACAGGTTTGTCGAGATGAGCGGGAAATGCACTTTCCCCGTTACGGTCAACCGGACGTACCAGCTTTCTTGGGACCCGGGGAAAACGGTGACCAGGCCGGACGGATCCACGTACACCGCCCCGGATCCGCAGTCGGATACCGAAGAGAGGTCTTACGATTATACGATTGAGAGGCCTTATTCCTTTTGGGTTATCGACAATCTGGAGGTCTATGAGATCAGCGAGGCCGCGCTTTGGAATTACGCTTTTGAAGGAGGCGGCATTCGAATCCGGCCTACGGGATATCAACCTCCCGGCTTTGCCACCTCTAAAACCGGCGGGTTCGAGGCTCCCACCCCGCCTGACAGCGTGGAGGCCCCGTCCAGGAGTATTTCGGGCGGCCGCTCTCGGCCCGGTGTACCGACGGAGAATCTGAAGTCCTATGCGGAGTCCGCCGTTCAGAAGGTGAAGGTGAGGAATGATTCGTTCTCTTTTAACGGCGGAACGATTATGAACGGATCTTCGACCGAACAGTCCGGTCCGACGCCGGGGAACATCCCCGAGGCCGCTCAAATCAACGAGAATGTGCTGTATTCCCCGGGCAACGTTATCCCGACGAGCAAAATCAACCGGGCGGATCAACCAAGTACCGGGGCGATTTATTACTCTCTGATGAGCGGCAACATCAACGGCGGAGCCGATGTGAACTATCCTATCTATGGAATCAACCCTGTGACGGTGCATACCCCTGTGGTGATGTATCCGGACGTTTCGGACGATCAGGCCCACAATCAGAAAACCAGTCCTGCGCGGGGGCGGTCCGCGGTTATTTTGGACAGGCCTTTTACGGTGGAGATGCCGAACCGCGGGCAGCACAACAACTATAAGAGATACGGTTACAATAATTACCTTAAATATATCGGGAGCAAACAGGTGCGCTTTCCCTTCGACGTTTACAATGCCGACCGAACGGTCTTTTATCCGAAAAACACCTGGATTGAGGTGGATAAGGCCCGGGAGTCTTTTTTGTTCGATCTGCCCGTTTGGGTGGATGAAGGATATTACGAGGTCGAATTCATGACGGTCGCCCACAACGCTCCGGGCGGGGCCACGCGTCAGAGGAACGCCAATTTGGACTTGAATCACCATATTGCTTATGCCGCTGTGCCGGTTGACGTGATCGGGCGAGTGTACGACTTTCGGGTCACGGACATTGCCGATTACAATTGGGAGTCGGTTTTTCGTACTTCTCCCGGCAGTTCATCGCCTACAGGGGCCGCCTATTGGGTTGGATTGAAGGGGATCGACGGGGATGAACGGGGAAACCGGGCGCCTTTTACGCTGCCTATCCGGCCGGGGAGCCATCCGCTTTACCGGAATGCGGTCGTCAAAACCGGATACCATTTTAAGTTTGATCTTAAGACGAAAGGGAATATGTTTGGGCTGCGGGATTCTATCCGGATTACGCCGTCGTTTTATTTTATCAGCGCCAAGGATGGAGCGAGGGTACCGGTGGATCTATACTACCATGCGGGCCGGCGAAGCTATGTTAAAATCGGGTCGGCCGGTGACCGGGTGCAGCGCTATGTGATTTTGAACGAGCGGCTGCGCCATGTTCCCGTCGAAGAACTGACCGATACGGCCTTGTATAAGTACGATCACGATTATTCGTTCGACCAGATCGCGGGGATTAGCAGAAGCCAATATGTGCACACCTATATCGAAAAAATAGCGCGCCAAAAAACGCCTGTCGGCCGGTTGAGTCTGCTGGAGTTAAATTCCCGGATTCGAACGTTCATCGGGCCCAAAGGCGGCATCCCTAGTGGGGTAAATCCGGCTAGGGCCAATGCCTCCATACAGAAATGGTATGGCGAATACAGCCTGCCCGCCGATGTTTATGCCGTCCCGGCGGGAACGAATGTCGCTGAATACGGGAGGACTCACAACGGGCTGACGGAGCGGTCGCCGATTTTTTTAAGGGATGGATATATCGTTGTCAACTTCCGGGTGGAGACGGTCCGAAACGGAGAATCGGGCACCCCGCACCTGCAATATGTGCATGCCCCGATGATGAATCAATGGTTTGACATGGAAGGCTTTGAGCGATGGGGAACGGATCCCTACGGCCGGAGGTTCACCTTCTTAGACGGGGATGTTGTGTTCTATGACGCCGGCCGTTCCAGCCGGGACGATTTTCGTTCTCTGGTTACGCATTAAAAGCCGGCGGAGACGGAAAATACAAGTGAACCTCTTGCCGAAGGGCAAGGTCGGGGTGAAGGTTTTGCGGCTGGGCACCCCGGCCTTTTTGCTCTTGTCGGGAAAGGAACCAGAGGGGCTGAAGCCTGGAAAAACGCATGCTCTTTAGTGTCATCGCGATCTATGCTAAAATAGGAAGAATGAGTAGGGCAAAACCCATATAAATTTAAACGAATAGGTGTGTGAGAATGAAACCTTTTATATACGATTACAGCTTGGAAGAACTGCAGGAGTGGGCTGTAGCCCAGGGGGAGCCGGCTTTTCGCGGCGGCCAGATTTTTGATTGGCTTTACGTGAAGCGGGTTAATTCTTTTGATGAAATGACCAATCTGTCCAAAGGGCTCCGTCAAAAACTGGACGAACAGTTTGCGTTTGTGACGCTCAACGAAATCACGAAATACGAATCGAAGGACGGAACCGTTAAATTCTTGTTCGGGTTGCACGACGACCATGCGATTGAGACGGTTATTATGAAACATAATTACGGCAACAGCATCTGCGTAACTACGCAGGTGGGCTGCAAAGTCGGCTGCACGTTCTGCGCCTCCACCTTGGGAGGGCTCAAACGAAACCTTACGGCCGGAGAAATCGTGGCCCAGGTTGTCCAAGCCCAAAAAATTCTCGATTCCCGCGGCGAACGGGTTAGCAGCATCGTGATCATGGGCACGGGCGAGCCGTTTGAAAATTACGAAGCCACGATGAAATTTTTGCGGATCATGATCCACGAAAAGGGCTTGAACATCGGCCAACGGCATATTACTGTATCAACGAGCGGGATCGTCCCGAATATATATAAATTTGCCGATGAGGATACGCAGATCAATTTGGCCATTTCGATCCACGCGCCGAACGATGCGCTGCGGTCCAAGCTAATGCCGGTCAACCGCCGCTTTCCGTTCGACGATGTCATGGAGGCGCTGCGCTACTATATCGCCAAAACTGGACGCAGAGTTACCTTTGAGTACGCCTTGATCGGCGGCGTCAATGACCGCCCGGAACATGCGGAAGAATTGGCGGGCGTTCTTAAGAACATGCTCTGTCACGTCAACTTGATTCCGGTCAATCATGTGCCGGAACGTAAATATGTCCGAACATCAAGAAACGACATCTTCCAGTTTCAACGCATTTTGGCGGAAAAAGGCGTCAACGTCACGATCCGCCGGGAGCAAGGCCATGATATTGCGGCGGCCTGCGGACAACTGCGGGCGAAGCATATGGAGTCTGGTGCGAGGTGATCAAATTTGATAAAGACCGTTTTTGTGAGTGACATCGGGCGGGTACGCTCGGTCAATGAAGACAGCTCCTGGGTTGCCCGTTTGGAACAGGGGTATACGTTAGCCATTGTGGCCGACGGGATGGGCGGACATCAAGCCGGGGACAGAGCGAGCAAGCTGGCGGTGGATACCATCGTCGAGGATTTGCATCAGCTCCCCTCCGGCCTGTCTGCCGAGGAATGCGGTGAGAGTTTGAAGCGGGCGATTCTGCACGCGAACGAAGTCGTATACCGGGAGTCTTCGGAACACGAAGAATACCGCAATATGGGTACGACGGTGGTCGCGGTGCTTCTCGCCGACAACGAAGGCCGAATCGGACATATCGGCGACAGCCGGGTGTACAAATTCAGCCGGGGCGAGCTGGTGCAGCTTACCGAGGATCATTCCCTGGTCAACGAACTGCTCAAAACCAAACAAATCAGCGAGCAGGAGGCCCATGTCCATCCGCATAGAAATGTGGTAACCCGGGCTTTGGGAACCGATCCGGAAGTAGCTGTCGACCTGTACCCCGTTTCTTTGGAGCAGGGCGAGATATTGCTTCTCTGCAGCGACGGGCTCAGCAATTATGTAACCCTGGAACAGATGACCCGAACGCTCGGAGCTGCGGATCTCGAGTTGAACGACCGCGCCGACCGTTTGCTGCGGCTTGCTTTGATCGCCGGAGGCGACGATAACATCACCGTGGCTTTGCTGGAGCATTCCGGAGAAGACGGGTTAAGCGTAAAGGAGTGGAACACATGATCGGACACGAATTGGGCGGTCGTTACCAGATAATCGAACGGGTCGGGGGCGGCGGGATGGCCTTGGTCTACAAGGCGCAGGATATCCTGTTAAACCGGTTCGTGGCCATAAAAGTGCTGCGACAGCAATTTGTGAATGACGAGGAATTCATTCGACGCTTTCGCCGGGAGGCCCAATCGGCCGCGTCTTTATCCCATCCGAATATCGTCAGCGTATATGATGTAGGGCAGGAAGAAGATGTCCATTACATCGTTATGGAATACGTGGAGGGCCAGAACTTAAACGAGATCATCAAGGAACGGGCGCCTCTGCAAGTGGAAGAAGCCGTCCGAATCGCTTCGCAAATCGCGGATGCGCTGGATCATGCCCATCAGAACCAAATCATTCACCGGGATATTAAACCTCATAACATTTTGATCGGCAAAAACGGGCGCGTAAAGGTAACGGATTTCGGGATCGCCCGCGCGGTGACCTCGGCCACCATCACCCAGACGGGATCGGTTGTGGGTTCCGTGCACTACTTCTCGCCGGAGCATGCCAAAGGCGTTGCCACGGGGGAAAAGTCGGATTTGTATTCGCTAGGGATCGTGCTCTATCAAATGCTTACGGGCCGCCTTCCTTTTCTGGGGGAGAGTCCGATCAGCGTTGCGCTGAAGCACCTCCAGGAGCATTTTGACGAGCCCCGTGCCGTCAATCCGATGATTCCGCAGAGCGTGGAAAATATTATTCTAAAATCCATGCGCAAAAGCCCCGCTGAGCGGTACCAATCGGCCAAAGAGATGCTGCGCGATCTGGAGACCTGCCTGCTTCCGGAGAGACGGCTGGAATCCAAGCTTTCGTTCTCCGACGAGGAGGACGAGGACAGCACGCGGATTGTGCCGGCGATTAAACCGCAAAGCGCGTCGGCTGCCGGCGGGACGAAGCGATCACGGGACGCTCAGGCTCCGGAGAAGAGCCAAAATGCCGCCAAGAAAACCGCCGACAAGAAAAAAGCCATCTTGTGGATTAGTCTTACTGTCATTTTACTTATTGCCATGCTTGGCGTTGCTTGGTATGTGAACAAATTGGTGACCGTTGCCGATGTCAAGGTGCCTAGCATATTGAATATGTCTGAACAGGATGCGACCGACCTCCTGACCAAGGAGGGGCTGACGGTCGGTACGATAAAACGGGAATACAAGGAAGGGGTAGACGAAGGAATCGTCTACGAACAGAGCAAGCCCGAAGGAACCATGGTGAAGCAGGGCTCCATCCTCGATTTCACGGTAAGTACAACCAAGCCGATCGAAACGAAGAAAATGCCTTCACTTTCGGGCAGCACTTACGAGGAGGCGGTCGAGCAGCTCATCGCCCTTGGCGTCGACGAAGACCGGATCGACAAAAAAGAGGAGCCCGACAACGAGATGGAAGCCGGCAAGGTATTCGGTCAAAGCCCGGATGCCGACGCCGATTTCGACCCCGAGGCGGTTAGTATCGTGCTTAGGGTCAGCACGGGACCCGAAGAGGTGGTTATGCCGAATCTCGTGAATATGACGCGGGAGCAGGCGGAAGCGGATCTGAAGAAGCTAGGTCTTGTACTGGCGAAAGACGGGATCAAGGAGAAGCCGAGCTACGAAATCGCCGCCGGTAAAGTGGTGGAGCAATGGCCGTATAATCCCAACGAAAAAGTCGAGCCTGGCAAAGAAGTGACGCTGTTCATCAGCTCGGGCTACCCGCCTGAAGCGATCGAATATACCTTTGAGGTGCCGGTCGCTCCCGCCGCCGAAGGCCAGATGAGCAAGATCGGGCTGATCGTCGAGGATGCCCGGGGAGAGAATCAGGATATGGGGACCACGAAAGTAGGGAAACCGCAGTACCTGTCGGTGAACATGATCCTCGCTCCGAACAAGGACGGCGTGGTCAAGGTATACCGTGACGGGGCGTACCTGGAAGCTTATCCGATCTCTTATATCGATGCCAAACAGGGAACGGTGCCGCTTCTGCCGCTTCCGGGAAGCGAGCAGACGGAGGAGCCGTCCAATTATGAGGAGCCGATGGACGAGATTCCGAATACCGGCATGATTCAAGCCAATTCCTTGGCCAAAGCTGAAAAGAAAAACGGCAAAGCAAACGGAAGAGGTAATGAAAATGGTAAAGGTAATGGCAACGGCAATAAAAACAAATAAGGAAGATCGACGCGAAAGTGAGGCCTGCCTATATGCCTGAAGGCTTGATTGTAAAGGCATTAAGCGGATATTACTATGTGAAGCCCGACGCCGCGGCTCCCGGTGAGACGATCCAGTGCCGCGGGCGGGGCATTTTCAAGAAAAAGGGCTTGTCCCCGCTGGTAGGCGACCGGGTTGTATATGCGCCTACCGAAAACGGCGAAGGGACGGTCGATCAGATTTTGCCCCGTGAAACCGAGCTGATCCGCCCTCCGGTGGCGAATGCGAAGCTGGCCGTGCTGCTTTTTTCGTTGAAGGAGCCGGATCTGAATCTGCAATTGCTGGACAAGTTCCTGGTCCATATCGAGCATGCCGGACTCAAGACGCTGATCTGCCTCACCAAGGAAGATTTGCTGGAGGAGGCGGATGACGGCAGCACCCGGGACCTAACGTTGAAGGTACAGGAAATGTACCGTCAAATCGGCTACGAGGTTCTGATTACAAGCTCGCGGACCGGCCTTGGCACGGAGGAGGTCAAATCCCGCCTTGCCGGGGAAATCAGCGTGTTCTCGGGCCAATCCGGCGTAGGCAAGTCCTCCTTGCTGAACGCCATGCTTCCAGGGCTCACCTTGGAAACGAGCGAGATCAGTATGAAGCTGGGCCGCGGCCGGCACACCACGCGGCATGTGGAGTTGATCGAGCTTGAAAACGGGGGCTATGTGGCGGATACGCCGGGGTTTAGCCAGCTTGATTTTTTGGAACTCGGCATTGAAGAACTGTCCTCCTGCTTCCGGGAGTTTCACGACTACGCGGATGCATGCAAATTCCGGGGCTGCAGCCATCTTCACGAGCCGGGCTGCAAAGTACGGGAAGCCGCCGCCGAGGGAGTCATCGCTCCAAGCCGCTACGAACACTATGTACAGTTCCATGAAGAGATGAAAGACAAAAAACGGAGGTATTAGCTTCATGTCCAATGTCTATATTGCCCCATCCATTTTATCGGCGAATTTTGCCAAGCTCGGCGAAGAAGTAGCCGACGTGGAGCGCGCGGGAGCGGATTGGCTCCATGTGGACGTCATGGACGGCCATTTTGTGCCGAATCTGACGTTCGGGCCCCTCGTCATGGGGGCGATTGCGCCGCTGACCAATCTGCCGCTGGACGTGCATCTGATGATCGAGCAGCCCGAGCAATATATTCCGGCGTTCGCCGAAGCAGGCGCTCATGTGATTACCGTGCACGCCGAGGCTTGCGTGCACTTGCACCGCGTTATTCACATGATTAAAGAACGCGGCGTCAAAGCCGGCGTCGCGATCAATCCGGCCACACCGGCCGCGGCGATTCGCGAGGTGCTGGAGGATATCGACCTGGCGCTGGTCATGACCGTGAACCCGGGATTCGGCGGACAGGCGTTTATTCCGGGAACGCTGCGAAAAATCCGCCAACTGAACGAGTGGAAGCGAGAACTGGGCCTTTCGCATTTGCGCATTGAGGTTGACGGCGGCATTTCGGCGGAAACGGCGCCGCTGGTAACGGAAGCGGGAGCGGATGTGCTGGTGGCGGGAAACGCGGTCTTCGGACGGCCCGACCGGCGCGAAGCGATCGCGGAAATCAGAAACCGGGTGAAGTAGTTGTCCGGTGGCATAGGGCTGCGCCATGGCGCATACAATGGGTTACATGAGCAGGATTCTCATGTAGCCTTTTTTTTGCGGCGGAAATACACGGGAAAGAGGCATGGAACATAGACTATGGGTGAAGGCATGAGAATGATGGGGAGGGTGAACGATGAAATTTTACACATTCAAGCTGCCTAAATTTTTGGGAGGGTTTGTTAAGGCTGTTTTGAACACGTTTCACAAAAACTAGGGCAGGCGCATCCCTGAGACGGGTCGGTGAAACCGGGAAGCACCAAAAAAGCACCTCTATTAGAAAAGGTGCTTTTTGTCTATATGCTTATTTGAGCCTTACACGCGAGTCACTTTACCGGATTTCAAAGCCCGGGTGCTGACATATACGCGCTTCGGTTTACCGTCTACCAAGATCCGTACTTTTTGCACGTTTACGCCCCAAGAACGACGGTTACGGTTGTTGGCATGGGAAACATGGTTACCGCTGCTTGGCTTTTTGCCTGTTACATAACATTTGCGAGACATTTCATTACACCTCCTGTTCCAAATACACCTGTCTTGAAATAAGGTTCATTATCAAGTTCACGGTTATTGTTCAACCCGGCCGAGGTCGGGTGATTTCCTGAACCCTGCCTGAAGGCAGAGGAAACCTCATAAAACAATACTTAAATATAATATCATAGTAAAAAAAGCTCCGTCAACCGATCGACAAACATTATTTCGGGCCGATTCCATCTTTTATTTATTTCTCTTTACTCTTATAGTACAATATTGTTTAGTCCATAATATTTTCAAGGGAGGAGTGAGTGCAGACGTGGCTATACAATTGGATACTCAATATGGACGCATCGATATCTCGGATGAAGCGATCGCGGTAATCGCCGGATCGGCCGCCATGGAATGTTATGGACTCGTGGGAATGGCAAGCCGAAAGCAGTTTAAAGACGGTATCGCCGAATTGCTGGGACGCGAAAACTTGGCCCGCGGAGTGGAAGTCAAGCTGGATAATAACCGATTGGCCATTTATCTTTATATTATAGTCAGTTACGGCACGAAAATTTCCGAGGTAGCACACAACATACAACAAAAAGTGAAATACGTGTTGAATGAGGTCGTTGGGCTTGAGGTGGCCGAGGTGGGCATCGTCGTTCAAGGCGTACGTGTATCAAGCTAGGAAGGGGAATTCTCTTGAGTAAGCGTTCTATTAACGGAACAGATTTTACCGCCATGGTCCTTGCCGGGGCGGAGCGTTTGGGGCAGCATGCCGAGCATGTCAACTCCCTGAACGTATTTCCGGTACCCGATGGGGATACCGGGACCAATATGAATCTCACGATGACAGCCGGCGTGACCGAGCTGAAAAATAGCGGAACGGGTGGTGTCGGCAGCAGGGCGGGCGTTTTGTCCAAAGGGTTGCTGATGGGTGCGCGCGGAAATTCGGGGGTGATTCTGTCCCAGTTATTCCGCGGTTTCAGCCGTTCCGTTGCCGCTTACGATGAACTGAATACCGTACAGTTTGCCGCAGGCTTGCAAAGCGGTGTCGATACCGCTTATAAAGCGGTGGTGAAGCCGGTTGAAGGAACGATTCTGACCGTGGCCAAGGAAGCCGCCAAACATGCGGTGTTTTATGCCCGTCGCACCACGGACATCACCGAGCTGATGACCGAAGTCCTGGCCAAAGCGAAGGAAGCGCTGGCCAGCACGCCGGAGCTTCTGCCGGTGTTGAAGCAGGTAGGCGTCGTCGATTCGGGCGGACAGGGACTGGTCTATATTTATGAAGGATTTCTGGAGCAACTGACCGGCAAAGTGCAGCCGTACATACCTGCTCAGGTAGCGGCAAGCGGAGTTTCGGCTCCGGCTCGTCCGGAAGCGCCGACGGCGGCCGTCAACCATCCTGCGCATCACGCGTCCGCACAAGCCCAATTGGATACCGAGGATATCGAGTTCTTATACGATATGGAGTTTTTCATCAACCGTAAGCTGGGTGCCGGTCCGGGGAGCCATTTCGATGAGGATCAGTTCAGGAAAGCGTTGTCAGTGAACGGGGACTCAATTATCGTCATCGCGGATGACGAAGTGATCAAGGTGCATGTTCATTCCAAGGCCCCGGGCGAAGTGCTGAATCTGGCACTGCGATACGGAGAAATTACGCAAATTCACATTTTGAATATGCGCGAGCAGCATCGTGACTTGCTGACCGCGGGCATGGATGCGGCTCCGATGCCGGAACTGTTTGCCGAAATACCGGCTGAACCGGTTCGCGAAACCGATCCGGCCGAGCTGCCGGCCCATGAGATCGCTCCTTATGGATTCATCGCCGTAGCTTCCGGGCAAGGGATCACGGATATTTTCAAAAGCTTGGGCGTCGACGTCGTTCTGTCCGGCGGCCAAACGATGAATCCGAGTACCGAGGATTTCGTGAAGGCGATTCACTCGATCTCGGCACAGCACATTTTTGTGCTTCCCAACAATTCCAATATCGTGCTTGCGGCCCAACAAGCGAGAGACCTTCTGGAGGGCGAGCGCAGCGTGACGGTCATCCCGAGCAAGAGCATTCCGCAGGGAATCGCGGCGGCCTTCGCCTTCCAGGAAGAAGAGAATGCCGACAGCAATACGGATAACATGATCCGCGCCGTGCAGCATGTAAAGACCGGACAAGTCACATACGCCGTACGGGATACGGTGTTTGACGATCTGGAAATTACGGCGGGTCATTATATCGGCATCGCGGATTCCAAAATCGTCAGCACGGAGGAAGGGCTGCTGGAGACAAGCCAAGCGCTGCTTGCGAAAATGCTGGCCGGCGGAGACGAAATCGTCACGATATTGGTCGGGGAAGAAGCGACGCCGGAGACCACCGGACTTCTTTCCGCCTGGATTCATGATACTTATCCCGATGTTGAAGTCGAAGTGCACAACGGCGGTCAGCCGATTTATTATTATTTGTTCTCTGTCGAATCATAAGGCAGGGATAGAGAAGAGGGGGATTCTATTTGAAGCAGGCAGTTATCGTTGCCGACAGTACGGCTGATGTTCCAAAGAGCATGGTGGAGGAATACGGAATTCACATCGTGCCGATGCGGCTCGCTTTTGGAGACGAGTCCTATCTGGAAGGCATCGACATTACCGCCTCGGAGTTCTACGATAAATTAACCAAATCCCGTGAACTTCCGACAACTTCACAGACCTCTCCATCCCAGTATGTTGAGGTATACCGGGAGCTTATGCAGAAGCATCCCGGTTCCCCGATCATTTCGATTCATATTTCCTCCGGTATGAGCGGAACTTACCAGTCGGCCAGATTGGCCAAGGAAATGCTGGAGGAGGAGGCCGGGGAGACGGCCGATATCACGGTCATCGACTCGCTGTGTGCGACGTACGGGTTCGGCCTTCAGGTTGTGCTGGCTGCCCGGATGGCCAAACAAGGCGCGACCGCCGAGGAAATCCGCGCCGAGGTGGAACGCGTCGGCAAGGGCCGCAGGCTGTATTTCCTGGTCGATGTGCTGGAGTACCTGCAGAAGGGCGGCCGGATTGGAAAAGCGGCGGCCATTCTGGGCACGCTGCTCAACATCAAGCCGATTTTGTCGGTGGACCAGGAAGGCATTATTTACGCGGTCGATAAAGTAAGGGGCCACAAAAAGGCGGTTTCCCGCGTGATCGAGTTGTTCAAGAAAGATTTTGGCGATCACAAGGACGTTCATATCGCGGTCTGCGACGCGGTAAACCCGGAAGGGGCCGAGGAGATCATCCGGTTGATGTCCGAACACTTCACATTGCATGAGGTGGTCCGTACCAGCATTGGGGCGGTGGTCGGCACCCATGTGGGACCGGGAACCGTCGCCGTGTTCGTGTGGCCGGCCTAAAGCCCGGTTGGAGCGGGACCCTTCGCCGGAAATCATGCATCAGGGCTGTTAAAGCGAGGGATCAAGATGAACTTAAACGACATCCCGGTAAAGCAAGTCAACGGCGTGAGTGCTCTTAAAGCAGAAGAGCTTCACGCCTTTGGCATCTTTACGGTGAACGATTTAATCGAATATTATCCGTTTCGTTACGAAGACTACCGGCTTCGTTCCTTGGCGGAGGCGAAAGACGGGGATAAAATTACCGTCCAGGCCAAAATTATGGGCGTTCCCGTCCTGCAGCGCTATGGCAAAAAGTCGAGAATGACCTGCAAAATGGTGGCCGAGGACTGGATGTTTACGGCGACATGGTTCAACCGCCATTTTCTGCGAGGCGAACTGACGGCGGGACGGGACATCATTCTGACGGGCAAATGGGACCTCCGGCGCAGCCAGATGACGGTGTCCGAATCCGAATTTCCGGACAAGGGAACGATGCGAAGCGGCAGTCTGCAGCCCGTCTATTCCGTAGGCGGCAAAATCACGCAGGCATGGATGCGCAAAACGATCGGGCAGGCGCTGCAGCAGTATGGGGAGATGATTCCGGAGAATCTGCCGCCGGAACTGCTGCGTCAGTATGACCTGATGGCCCGGCGCCGCGCGATCCAGCGGATCCACCAGCCCCAGGACAGCGAGGAAGGCCAGCAGGCCCGCCGCCGGATGGTCTATGAGGAGCTGTTTCTGTTCCAGTTGAAGCTCCAGGCCTACCGGGCCATGAATCATGAGCGGATGGACGGCGTCAAGCACGAGGTCGACAACGCGACCGTGCGCGAATTCGTGCGGAGCCTGCCCTTTGAGCTGACGGATGCGCAGAAAAAGGTCGAGCTCGAGATTCTGAAAGATATGCGCTCGCCCTATTGCATGAACCGGCTTCTGCAAGGGGACGTCGGCTCGGGGAAAACGGTCGTCGCCGCGATCGCGCTGTTTGCGGCGGTTAAATCCGGGCACCAGGGCGCTTTCATGGTGCCGACGGAAATTTTGGCCGAGCAGCATATGCGCTCGCTGACCCGGTTGTTCGAGCCGTTCGGCATTACCGTCGGTCTGCTGACCGGCAGCGTGACAGGGCGGAAGCGCAAGGACCTGCTGGCTTCGCTGCAGATGGGCATGACGGATATCATCGTCGGCACGCATGCGCTGATTCAGGAGGATGTGTTTTTCCGTTCGCTCAGCCTGGTCGTCACGGATGAGCAGCACCGCTTCGGCGTCAATCAGCGAAGCATCCTGCGGCGCAAGGGCTTCAATCCCGACGTGCTGACGATGACCGCCACGCCGATTCCGCGGACGCTGGCCATCACGGCTTTCGGGGACATGGACGTATCCACCCTGTCGGAACGGCCGAAGGGACGCAAGCCGATTTCGACCTACTGGGTCAAGCAGGAGATGATGGACCGGGTCCTTGGATTTATTTCGCGGGAAATCACGCAGGGGCGGCAGGCCTATCTCATTTGTCCGCTGATCGAGGAGTCGGAGAAGCTGGATGTTCAGAACGCCATCGACCTGTACGTCGGCATGCAGCAGGCCTTCCCGGATTTCAAAGTCGGCCTGCTGCACGGGCGGATGACGGCCGCGGAGAAAGACGAAGTGATGCGGGCCTTCTACGACAACGAAGTCCAGCTGCTGGTCTCGACCACGGTCGTCGAGGTCGGCGTGGACGTGCCGAACGCGACGCTGATGATCGTCATGGACGCCGACCGCTTCGGTTTGTCGCAGCTGCACCAGCTGCGCGGTCGCGTAGGCCGGGGGGAGCACGCGTCCTATTGCGTGCTCATCGCCGATCCGAAGTCGGAGGTCGGTCAGGAGCGGATGAAGGTCATGACCGAAACGGACGACGGCTTCGAAGTGGCCCGGCGGGACCTGGAGCTGCGCGGTCCCGGGGATTTCTTCGGCACCAAGCAGAGCGGGGTGCCGGAGTTTCGAATCGCGGACATGGTCAGCGATTATGCCGTGCTGGAGGCGGCGCGGGACGATGCCGCCCGGCTGGTCGGCGACCCGTCCTTCTGGACGTCGCCGCAGTATGAACCGCTGCGGGCGTTTTTGCAGCGGGAGCAGATTTTGCAGGGCGAGCTGATCGATTAGCTCGGCCGACACGGCACAAAAAAACACGCCATTCACATCGGCGTGTTTTTTTGTGCGAGCTTAACGGATTTCTCCGTTGCTCCGGATTAATTTTTGATACCAATAAAAACTCTGTTTGCGGATTCGGCGAAGCTCCTTCAAATCGAACTCTTCGCGGTCCACGTAAATAAAACCGTAACGCTTGCTTGAACCCTGGTGCGTGCTCACAAGATCGATGGCCGACCATGGGCAGAAGCCGAATACTTCGACGCCGTCGGTGATGGCCAGTTGGATTTGCTCGATATGCTTCCGGAAAAAATCAATCCGGTAGGGATCCTGAACGACATCGTTCTCCTCCAGCTTATCGAAAGCGCCCAGTCCGTTTTCGGTGACAATCAACGGCAGACGATACCGGGAGTAAATTTGCCGTAGCGTGGTCCGAAAACCGACGGGATCGATTTCCCAGCCGAACTCGGTTTTCTGTAAGTTCGGATTGACGGAGCCCCGGTAAGCCCCCGGTTCTCCGACAATTTCATGCTGGTCGCCCGTATGCGAAAAGTCGTTGCCATCATTCTTGCTTTCGCCGACCGTTTGGGACGTATAGTAATTGAAGGCTATAAAATCGGGCTTCCCTTGCTTCAAGATGTCCATGTCGCCGTCTTCAATGACCGGTTCATAACCTTTTTCAAGCAAATAACTCCAGGCGATATGATTGTAGGTGCCGAACACCGCCATATCCAGGTAGAGCCAGTTGCGGATGGCCGCGTAATTGTCGGCGGCCAGCACGTCTTCCGGGCTGGAGCTTGCCGGATAAATGACCCCGATATTGGGCGCCGGTCCAATTTTGGCATCCGGCAGCATGCGATGGCAGAGGACCATAGCTTTGGCTTGGGCCACCAGCATATGATGATTTTGCTGGTAGAGCTCTTTTTGCGGATTCTCAAGCTGTTCATTCAATGTCCCGATAGAGCCGGGATGAAGAATGAGCATATTTTGCTCGTTGATCGTCAGCCAATACTTGACCCGGTCTCCGTAGTGCTCGAATAACGTTTTGGCATACTGTTCAAACGCCGTGATGGTTTCGCGGTTGGACCATCCGCCCTTGACTTCCAGCGCGTAAGGCAGATCGAAATGATACATCGTCACAATGGGCTCAATGCCGTGTTTGAGCAGTTCATCGATCAGCGAGCTGTAAAATTCGATGCCCTTTTTGTTCAGCATTCCAGAGCCTTCAGGATAGATCCGTGTCCAGGCGATGGAGAACCGGTAGGCTTTAAATCCCAGCTCCGCCATTAAGGCCACGTCTTCTTTATATCTGTGGTAATGATCGCTCGCCACTTTGAAGTCTGTAACCCCTTCAACATGGTTGGCCAAGTCGATGACGGACGGACCCTTGCCGTCTTCGTCCCACGCGCCCTCGAATTGATAAGCCGAGGTGGAACCTCCCCACAGGAAATTTTCCGGAAATGGTTTAAGCGATTGATGCAGCATAGTTGATTCCTCCAGTTCAAGTTCAATTGAAATGTACAAAGGTAGAGTTAGATGAGGGTCAGTAAAACCTCGTTTCTTTTCACGGAGGCTTTATCGGTTTCAAAAACCTCGACTTCCTTTTGGGTCAGGGTGACGATCACGGGGGTCACGGTCTGATAGCCGGCCGCCTGAATTTGTTCGATATCGAATTCAATCAGCACATCGCCCTGCTTGACAACATCCCCCTCTTTAACGACGGGATTAAAGAATTTTCCTTTCAAACTTACCGTATTGATACCGATATGGATAAGGATATCCGTCCCTGCGTTTGAAGTGATGCCGATCGCATGGCCCGTCGGGAACAACGAAGTTACGACGCCGTCCATCGGGGCGACAACCACACCCTCGCCAGGCATGATGGCCAAGCCTTTTCCCATGGCTCCGGAGGAGAAAGCCTCATCCGTAACGCTGCTGAGCGGAACGACCCTTCCGGCGAGAGGACTGTAGATCTGCTCTTTTTGGATATCCATGGACGATCCCGACTTCGTTTCGGACTGTGCCGGCTGCAAAACAGGTTGCGCTTGCTCCAGCTCCGTTACTTCCGCCGTCCGCGCCTTACCTTTGCTTTCGTATCCGAAGATCAAGGTCAGGAGCAGCCCGACGCCCATGGAAAGAATCATGGATATGACAAAGATGCCTGTCGGCTTTTCTACCGGAATGGAAAAAATATTATGGAAGACATAAGCCGTGTATTTTACCCCAAAGTGGCCGTTGATCGCTCCGCCAATGGCGCCTGCGATAATGACGATGGGAATCACTCTTTTGTAACGAAGGATCAAACCGTAGACGATCGGCTCGGTTACCCCCGCCAGCAGTCCCGTGAGACCGGACGATCCGGCGATGGATCTTAACGATTTGTCCTTTTTGGCTCTAAGGAAAATCCCGAGGGCCACCCCGATTTGGGCAAAAACGGCGGCGGCGGCCATAGCTTCTATCGGGTCTCCGCCATTGTTGATGTTTTGCAATGTAATGGGCGTGAACCCCCAATGCAGGCCGAGCACCACCATAAAGGTCATGCCTCCTCCGAGAACGATGCCCGAGAGGATTCCGCTAACGTCGATCAGCCAGGTTACTCCCGAGGCGATCCAGTCTCCGACGCTTGTCCCGAAGGGGCCGAAGGCGATGGCCGACAGCGGAACCATAATCATCAACGACAACATCGGAACCAGGAAGACCTGCAGGTCTTTCAGGATGATCTTTTTGAGGAATTTATCCAAGACCGCATAGATGCTGATCGCGATAAAAATCGGGAACACGCTGGATGAATAGTTCATCAGAACGACGGGGATGCCGAGAAATGAACTTTCGGTTCCTTTATCCAGCAAGCCCGTAAAATTAGGCTCCATAAGCGCAGCGCCGATGGCTCCCGCCACGTAAGGATTGGCCTTCAGCTTGATGCCGAGCGTAATGCCGAGGAAGATAGGCAAAAAGTAAAACACGGCATTCCCGGCGGCGGACAGAATCAGGTAAGTATCGCTGGTGTCGGACAACCAGCCCGCCAGGGTCAAAACGGTAAGAAGAGCTTTCAGCATGCCGGCCCCGGCCATGACCGGAATCAGCGGGGAGAAGCTGCCCGAGATCACTTCAAACACTTTGGAGACCGCCGATACTTTTTGACCGGTTGCCGAGTTCTCCTGAGTTTTATTTAAAAAGCCGGTGTTCTTCGCGATTTCGGCATACACATTAGCGACATGGCTGCCGACCACGACCTGGAATTGGCCGCCGCTTTCAACCACGGTGATCACACCTTCATGTTTTTCCAATGTTTCCCGGTTTGCCTTTTGGGTATCCTTCAGACTGAACCGAAGCCTTGTCGCACAATGAACAAGGTCGTTTATATTTTCCTCTCCGCCAACCAGACGAACGATATCGTCAGCCAATTTACGGTTATCCATAGTCATTCTCCTCTGCTGCGCATTTCAGGCATAAAAAAATACCTAAACGAATGGCCCGCGGGATCACAAGAAGTGATCATATGCCAGTCGTTTAGGTATCGCCTGCTTTACCAGTAACAATCCTTAAGTTTAGGTTGTAAGGTTACTATAAAACAAACGGTAAACGTTTGCAACCCATTTTTTTTATTCTTCGTCGTTTCGGGAAGTCACCCGCTGAATATGAATCGTCAAATACACCTTTTCGTCAATCGACATGGCGTTTTCATAATTTTGCTCCAGGTAGCGATTGATGACATTCATGCATGCAAAGGCTTTCGGGTATTTGATTTTAATCTGGTCATAGAGAAAATTGTCCCCCGAAGCGGAGCGCTCTTGTTCTCCGCTCAGCATCCGCTGCACAAAATATTGGATATGGGTGATAAAGCGGGAGTAGTTAAACGATTTTTCGTCCAGCTCCAGGTCGTAAAACTCGGTCACAATGTCGAAAATCTCGCTCATCACCTTCGTAATCTCGGCGGTCCGCTGCATGCCTTGTCCGTCCTGCCGGGCATTGACAAAATGCATCGCGATAAAACTCGCCTCGTCCTCATCCATCTCGATGTCAAAATGTTTCTTGATCAATTGGAGCGCATTTAGCCCGATCGCGAACTCTTTGGGGTAGAACTTTTTGATTTGCCAAAACAGCGCGTTTTTGAGATTCAGGGAATTTCTGTAACGGGAGACGGCAAAATGAATATGATCGATCAGGGTAATATAAATATTGTCATTGAAAATATTTCCCATCTCGCTTTTGGCATAGCTGATGATGTCATCGGCCAGGGAGAAGTAATCCGCGGAGGTCTCGCCAATCAGATCGATTAGTTTCTGCGGAACTTTCCCGGGCTTCAGAATAAAGGTTTTCTCGATCTTTTCCTCGTCCACCGTTTGCCCCGGCTTTTTCTTAAATCCCAGACCATTGCCGATGACCACAAATTCGTGACCGACCTGGTCTTCAGCACGAATCACGTTGTTGTTGAAAATTTGCCGGATAATCATGACGGCGCGTTCACTCCTTCTGCTCAAATCCATGCCTATGTATAGGGTTATCATCGGGCTTAAATTTTACAACCTACGATAGCACACACCCGGCAGCGAACACAATAGATTGCTGTGGCAGCCGGCAGCCGTTTTTTTCGGCACTATGTACAGCCACTCCCGCATATAAGTAGAGAGAAGGCCTTGAGGGACGGGAGGTGTAGAGTGCCGTTGAGTTATCATCAATACGGAATCAGTCCGCAGCTGGTGGAACGGGTCAAGCTGAAAATGAAGAATCCGGCGACCAAAGAGCGGGTGAAAAAACTGGTGGAAGGGTTGACAAAAGCCGACCTGCAGGATCGGGTCAAGGTTCGCCGGCTGGTCAAATCGGCAGCTTCGCTGCTGAACGAAAGGTTGAGCGGCGTCCAGGAGGAGCAGATCGTTCAATTTGTCGTGGCCCAAAGAATCGATCCGCAGAGCACGCTCCACTTGATCAGGCTGTGGGGGATGTTTCGCTAGGCTTAAACCCATTTGTCATCTTGCCGAAGCCTTGTCGGCAAACACGGTCAGCCGGAATATTCCGGCTGATTTTTGTTGGGGCTTTAGCCAGTTGAGTGCGCGAAGCGGGTGAGGCAAAACACCTGGGTTCGTTATCATGGGAGTGTTCAAGCTACTATGTATACCGAAAGGAAAAGGTGGCTTAATGGCTAATCGAAGTGATATGCCACCTACAAAGAGGCGCCTAATGTGCGTGCTTCCAAACTACCAACTCCAAAAGGATGCAAATCTGCAGGTATTTAGGCCGATCCTCGAGGGGATGGGAAAAAAGATGCAAATCTGCAGGAATTTCCAGCGATTTTAGAGAAACGAGCCGGTTTCGTCGAAAATTCCTGCAGATTTGCAGGAATTTTGAAATTTTGGGCCCCGAACAAGAAAAAAACATGCACATATGCAGGAACTTTATATTATCAGGTTGTCTGAAGGGGGACTAGTAATGAACGCACTACCCGTTTGACGGGTGGTTATGATTACCGGAAAATGAGCGGAATGATGATGGCGGATCTATGCGGCGTAAAGGGAAGTTCAGCGGGTTAACCGGATGTTAACCGGAGATACGGGGAAAGTTAAACGAGCGGGGATTGTAAAAATGAAGGTTGGGGTGGAGAATCGCCCTTGCGCGAAGAGAAGATTTGTTGTATTTTTAAATTGACATGACAGTAGGTCAAAAATAAATCGCAGGTGGTGGCATATCATGACACCTCGGACGAAGGAACAGAACGAACAGATCCGGAACCTTCGGATGTCGCAGATCTTGAAGGCCGCGGCCGATGTTTATCTCGAGCGGGGACAGCAGATGGAAATCCGCGACGTGGCGGCCGAGGCCGGATTAGGCTATGGAACGGTATACCATTATTACAAAAATAAAATGGATCTTCTGCATGATTTGATGCTCCAGGCGATGAGCCGGGCGGAGGAGATTCTGCTGTCCGCCGCGCTGGCGGCCGGACAGCCGGCTGCCGGCGCCGCCGTCAGCGCGGGGCCATCGGCGGAGCCCGGGCGCGGCCGTTACGCGGACGTGCGGGCCGCTCGCCCGGCGGCGGCCAACGGCACGGGCCCGCCGCAGCGAGCGCTCGCCGTCAAGCTGCTTCAGGCATGGGCGGAGGACCATGCCTTCTATTTGGCCTGCCGCCTGGGGGGCGAGCAATTCCGCCCGCTTCCCGAAGCGCAGGCGGAGCCGCTCGCGGCCGCATTCCGCGAGCAGGTGCTGCGCCCGCTGGCGGCGATCCTCGGCGCCCTTCCCGCCGCCGATCCGCAAGCGCCGGCGGACGGCGGCGAACCCGGACGCCGGGCCGAATGGCTGCTCGCCGCTTTGACGGGCTGCGCCTTGGCTCCCCTTCGCCGGGGAACGCTGCGCGACGAGGCGGCCCAGATCGCCGCGTTTTTATTTTGAATCCGCAGGCGCACCGCTACGGCGGATTTCTAATTTTTATAGAGTGGAGCGAAGGCAATGATTATATTGAAATCACCCAGGGAAATCGAAGAGATGAAAACGGCGGGCCAGATCGTGGCCGACTGCCACAGAGAGGTCGCCAAACTGATTGAGCCCGGTATCACCACGCTCGAGATCAACGATTTTGTCGCCAAGCACATCATTAAATTGGGCGGCAAGCAATTTACCAAAGGCTACAACGGATTCCCCGCGGAAACTTGCGCTTCGGTCAACGATGTGGTGGCGCATGGTTTTCCGTCCGCCAAACCGCTGCAGGAAGGGGATTTGCTCAAGCTGGATATCGTGGCGGAATACGGCGGCTGGTTCGGCGACTCCTGCTGGTGTTATACGATCGGCCAGCCCAGCCCAGCCGTGGAGCGCCTGCTCAAGGTCACCAAGGAATGCCTGGAGCTGGGCATTGCGCAGGCGATCCCGGGCAATCGGCTCGGGGATATTACCTCGGCCATCCAGAAGCACGCGGAATCGCACGGGTATTCCGTGGTTCGCGATCTTCTGGCTCATGGGGTCGGCCGCTCGCTGCATGAAGAGCCGAGCTACGAGCATGTCGGCGTAGCCGGGAAAGGCGTACGGCTCAAAGAAGGCATGGTTTTTACCATCGAGCCTATGATTAACGAAGGAACCTTTCGTATTTCAATTGATGCGGACGGATGGACCGCCAGAACGGCGGACGGCAAGCTTTCGGCCCAGTACGAACATACCGTGGCGCTGACCGCGGACGGACCGCTCATTTTAACCGCTCAATAATCACTCATGGCCGAAGGCCGGGGAGGACCGAGAAACATAGGCCCCCCGGCCTTTTTTGCGCGTATTGCCTTTTGCCCCAGATCCCTGCTGTATATCCAGCAATAACCTGTTGCTAAAGCGAATATTTGTTCGTATTATGAATACAATAAGAACAAACGTTCTTATGGAAGGTGAAAGTATGGGATGGGTTGTTAGGAGTGGGGACGCATGAAGACAATTCCTTGGCAAACGCCGGAAGAGGCGGAATTCGTAAAGGAGTACTTGCTGCTTCCCTTGATGCTGGATGTACTGGAGCGGGATCGGATCGCGATGGGCAGGGCCGGCTTGAAAATGCCGGAAGTCTACGACGTTTTGGTCCGGCTGCTGCAGGAGGCGATTACCGCCGACTTGGCCCAGGCCCGGAAAGGAATGAGAGAGCACGGAATGAAGGTATATGAAGAACATCGGACTTCCTTGGGATTGGAAGCGCGGTATCTTTGCCGGGGCTACCATTATGAATTTTCCATGCTGTGGGGGCTCGTCAAGGCGGAAATGCTGCGGCGGTTTTGCGCTTATTTGGGCATTGACATTGCGGAGAAGGGGATAGGGTCATGAAGACGGATGAGCGAATCGTGATGCTGGGAGACTGCCAGTCCTTTTATGCGAGCGTGGAAAAAGCGGACCATCCCCAATACGAGCATCGCCCGCTGGTGGTCGCCGGGGATCCGGAGCGCCGTTCCGGTATCGTCCTTGCGGCCTGCCCCAAGGCCAAGCAATACGGCATTACGACGGCCGAAACGCTGGGAACGGCGCTGGCCAAATGCCGGGACCTTGTCGTGATGCGGCCGAGGATGGAACGGTACATCCAGGTCTCGATGCAGATTACGGACATCATGAAGCAGTTCACGGACCTCGTGGAGCCTTACAGCATCGATGAGCAGCATCTGGACGTCACCGGGAGTCTCTCCTTGTTCGGCGATCCGATCCCGCTGGCCCGCAAAATTCAGGAGGAAATCCGGAGCAGGACGGGGGTATACAGCCGGTTCGGCATCAGCTATAACAAGGCGGTCAGTAAAATGGCCTGCGATAATTTCGCCAAAAAAAATGCGGACGGCATTTTTGTGCTGCCCAAGGAAATGCTGCCGAAGAAGCTCTGGCCGCTGCCGATTCGGAGTATGTTCATGGTCGGGTCCCGGATGGAGCGCCATTTTCAGCGGATGGGCATCCGCACGATCGGGCAGCTTGCGGCGACCCCGCTGTCCCGGCTGCGGCAGCGCTGGGGCGTAAACGGCGAAGTGCTGTGGCGCATCGCCAACGGGATCGACCCTTCGCCCGTGAGTCCGGGCAGCCATCAGGGCGAGAAGTCCGTCGGCCACGAAATGACGCTGCCCCGCGATTACTACACGCTCCAAGAGATCGCGGTGCCGCTTCTGGAACTGACCGAGCTGGTCTGCCGGCGCTGCCGTGACAAAGGGTATATGGGCGGCGTGGTGAGCGTGGGGTGCCGGGGAGCGGACTTCGATCATCCGACAGGATTTTTCCGCCAGATCAAGCTGGGGGACCCGACGAATATCACCAACCAGGTCTATCAAACGGTAATGGGCCTTTTTCGCCGGCATTGGGACGGTGAGCCGGTACGGAAGGTAGGGGTCACTTTGTCGGGGCTGGTGCGGGACGACGAGTATCAGCTGCTGCTTTTTGACGAGCGTCCCAAATACCAGGCTCTGGAGAAGGCCACGGATGAAATCAAACGGAAGTATGGGGAATCGGCGATATTGCGGGCGGTTTCCCTGACCGCACCGGGTCAGGCCCGGGATCGGGCCGGCAAGATAGGAGGGCATTACCGATGAAAGGGAAGCTGCACGGCAACGGGCTCTGGGAGTCGTCCAGAATGATGCTCCCCGAGCACAAAGAGGCGATTTTGGAATATAACCGCAGACAGCACCGCCGTTCGCGCATCCTGTTGGATGAGCAGGAGATGGAGGAGATTTCCCGGCGGATTGCGGAGTCGTTAAGGGACAACAAAGAAATCGGCCTGAGGCTCTACGGAGAGTTCGGAGACCGGCGGGTTCGGGGAGTCGTGGAAGCGGTGCGACCGGGAGAGCGGCGTTTTCGGCTGAATACGGACGGAAATCCGGAATGGATCGCCTTTGCGGACATCGTTTCGGCGGAATAATACGAGCCAAGGAACGGAAAGAGAACATAGAACAGCCAAAGGGCTGTTCTTTTTTTGTCCGAAGATTGGAGCAGGAGACGCAGAAAAAGAAAAAACGGGAACGAAGTCCTCTTTAAAATTAGGAAGGAAGTCGCTAAACCGGCAAAAAGGGAATCAACCGAAAATGGACTGAAAATGCATCAAGTAACCAAAGGGCCTAATATGGGACCAGAGTATGTTTTTTATCACAGACGTTGTCATTTCAGAACTCGCAAAAATCCGCGGTGTTACGCGATTTTCTGCTAAGACTTAGGTATCAATTTTGTAACCTTTATGGAAATGCGTGTAAAAAATGAGCGAAACTTCGAATCATTTGCTGCGTCTAATTAGGGCGAAAAGGCTCAAGCGCCTCCTCCGTGAAAACAATCGTATGGAAATTCATCATGAAATGTAGGGGTTTTCAAAACTTTTTTCACGGACAAAAAAGGATAGGGGCAGGACAGGCGGACTTCCTGATTTTGGGAGCTAGGTGCCAAAGACGCGGTGGTTTTCCGGGAAAGGACCCAAAAACAAAACACTTCCATCAGCCTAGTTACATTCCATGTTCACTTGGTTAATGATAGAAGTAATTTGAGGAGTGGAGGTGTGTGTGAGGGACCGTACTGATCATCGCCTGCATACAAAAAGATAGCGAGGTGAAAAAAAGGGGTCAGCGATTGTAATGATCTCTTGAGGACCGATGACAAGATTAGCGCGAAAAAGGCTAGCCATTTGGATAGCGCTCGGCGCGGCCCTGATCGCCGGGGGAATTGCTCTATACTTCTGGTTGAAGCCGCCGATCCCTGTCAGCTCCGCCACTTCCGATGGGGATAAGATGAAATTCCAAACCTCGGGAGACAAGTTCATGGAATACCGGGGCGACGGGGCCTGGAACGAAATCTTCGTAAAGGGCGTAAATTTGGGCGCGACGGTTCCCGGACATTTTCCGGGAGAATTCCCGATCACCGAGGAGGATTATCTGCGTTGGTTCCGGCAAATTGACGAGATGGGCGCCAACGTCATCCGGATTTATACGGTACACAATCCGGTATTTTATAAGTCGCTGGTGAAGTACAACCGGGATAAGGTAGACGATCCGCTGTATTTTATCCAGGGAATCTGGTCCCCGGAGGAGCAGTTGATCGAGCTGCAGGACGCGTACAATCCGGGGATTAAAGAAAAGTTCCACAAGGAGATCGAAAAGGCGGTCAAAGCCGTGTACGGCGATCTCAATGCCGACCCGGTTCCCGGAGAATCGGGAGGGAAATACACCGCCAACGCGGGCCCGTTCCTGATGGGCTGGCACATCGGAACCGAATGGGACCCGGAAATGGTCGACAATACGAACAAAGTGCATGCGGGAACGGAACCTTACAAAGGCAAGCACTTTGCGGCCAAGGCGGACGCCAGTCCGTTCGAGAGCTGGCTCGCCGAGTTGGTTGACCAAACGGCCCAGT
This sequence comes from Paenibacillus sp. alder61, assembly GCF_020179875.1. Classification (NCBI taxonomy): domain Bacteria; kingdom Bacillati; phylum Bacillota; class Bacilli; order Caryophanales; family Paenibacillaceae; genus Paenibacillus; species Paenibacillus sp. alder61. The sequence goes on along the minus strand of NZ_JAIUDG010000018.1, from coordinate 7,998 downwards.
TGGAGAAAAAATACGGTTGGGAGCACCCGATCACCTTTACGAACTGGGTGACGACGGACGTGCTGGAGCATCCGGGCGAACCGCTGTTCGAAGAGGATCTGGCCAGCGTCGATGCGACGAAAATCGAGCCGGTCAATTGGGAAGCGGGGTACTTTGCGGCCTATCACGTCTACCCGTACTACCCGGATTTCTTCCACCTCGATAAAACGCTGGAGACGATTCCGGAGGGGAACGACTACAACACGTACAAAGCTTACTTGAAACAACTGAAGGCGCACTACAAGGATATCCCGATTATGGTTACGGAATACGGCGTTCCTTCTTCGCTCGGCGTATCGCACTTGGGCCGCGGCGGACGAAATCAGGGAGGCCACAGTGAGAAGGAACAGGGCGAAATCAACGTGTCTCTAACCAAGGATATTTACGATGAGGGATATGCGGGTGCGATTCTGTTCATGTGGCAGGACGAATGGTTCAAGAAGACTTGGAACACGATGCGCTTTGAAATTCCGGAAGACCGGCGTTCCTATTGGCTGAACGTGCTGACCAACGAGAAGCTTTTCGGCCTGCTGTCGCTGGGGCCCGGTAAAGAGGATCAAATTATCATCGACGGGAAATTGAACGACTGGGCTGCTTTACCCGAAGGGGAAGTCAAGTCGTGGGAAAATCCGGTTCCCGGCATGAAGCAGCTCCGTGTCACGCATGACGAAGCTTACGTTTATGTGGGAATGACGCTGGAACAGCCGTTCGATCCGAAAAAAAGTCAGGTTTACCTGGGCACCGATGTTTTGCCCGGCGGCGACCAACCGGTCAACGAACTGCCCGGCAAATCGCTGAGCGAAGGACTGGAAGGCATGGTTGTGATCGGAACGGACGAAGAAACCCAGGTGAAAGTAGCTCCGAGCTACGATTTCCACCAGCGTTTATACGGACGATACGGATACTGGATGCTGGACGATCCGACCGCGGAACAGAAGAAACAGTTCCGGCCGTGGAAACTGGCGGTGAGTTTGACGATGACGCCTCCCGATACCCGCTTCGCCAACCCGTTCATGGATATGACGGTCGGCAAGCTGCTAAGGGGCACTTCGGACCGGAACAGCGAAGCGTTCAACTCGCTGACTTCATGGCAATACAGCGGCAATGAGGTAGAGCTGCGCATTCCATGGATGCTGTTGGGCTTCGCCGACCCGAGCTCCCTGCAGGTGATCGATTACGGGCCGCTGAAGAAAGACCGCACCTTCGCCACGACGAAGACGCAAGGCATCACCTTCGTCCCGTGGATCAAGGACCGGGCCAGCGGAAACGTATCCTGGCCGGGAGGGGTCGGCGGAACGCTCGATCTGGGCGGACAGCCGAAGTACACTTGGTCTCCTTGGGAGACGGTCAAGTACACGGAGCACTTGAAGTCAGGCTACACCGCATTGAAGGAGTTTTACGAAACGCTGCCGGATCACAGATCCCCTTAGCTATGACGACACAAACAATCGTGCTTGTATCAGGAAGGAGGAGCTATTCTTTATGTATTCGCACCTTACCGTAGCCGTCTATTTCATCTACGGTTGCCTAGGATTAATTCTCGCAGGGATGCTGACGTTGTTCTGGCTCCGGATTAGAGCGATCCGCACGGCAAAGAAGACGGAAATCTATCTTCAGAAGCATCAGGACTATTTCAAATTTGTTCAAACCCATTTGAGCGGGGTTTCCGAATTGCCGCTGCCGCCGGGAAAACTGACTCCGCTGGAGCGGCGGGTCATTCAGCAGCGGATCATGGAATGGATCGAGCAGCTGAAAGGCGATATGCGCGACAAGCTGATCAAGCTGTGTCGTGACGCGGGATTCGTCGACGACGACATCAAGCTCCTGGACAGCTTGCTCTACGGCCGGCGGATTGCCGCGGCTTACCGCTTGGGCGGAATGCGGGCGGCGGAAGCCGTGCCGAGAATGCTGCTCATGCTGGAGCAGCAAAAGTACAGCCCGCTGTCGATCGTCATCGCCCGCTCGATCGCCAAGTGCGCGGAGCGCGAGGAGCAGCTTACGGAGATGCTGAAGCATTTGCTCCGGCACGGCAAACCGATTCATAATCTGGCGGCGGACATCCTGATGGAAACGAGTCTGGATGCCAGCCGGCTCCTGCTCAAGCTGCTGGATGACGAAAATCCGGATTTTGTCAAAGTGGCGCTCGTCGCCATGTGGGGGCAGGCCGTACCCGAGGTCGTTCCTTCGCTGGACCGCCTGGTCGGCGCGGAGGAGAAAGAGGTACGGGCCAGCGCGGTCAAGCTTTACTTAAGCTCCAATCCCGTGCTGAAGGACGAAACCATTCGTCAATTGATGGCGGACACGGATTGGGAAGTCCGGGCCGCCGTGGCCAAGTCGCTCGGCAACACGCACGCGGCCGGCAGCATCCCGCTGTTGCGCGCGGCTCTGCAGGATCTGCACTGGCGGGTGCGCAACAACAGTGCGGAAAGCTTAGCCAAGCTGGGCGAGACCGGATTTGAGGTGCTGTGCCAAATCGCCAAGCACGGGTCCGGGGTCGAACGCGAAACCGCGTTGTATTACGTGGAGAAAACGATGGCGCAGGAAGGCGAACATCAGAAGCTGGATCAGATGGTCGCCTATAACAAAAAGAAGCTGCTGTACGAACGGTACTTCGGGGTTGCCGAAGCGAAGCCGGTTCGACAGGTCGCAGCGGTCGGAGGGGATTATACTGCTTAGGGATATCTTGCTCATTTACGGCCTATTTGCGACGTACTACGTAATGACCGTAAATGTCATCTATTTTTCGATCATGACTTTTTCGTTCCGCAATATTATGACGATTTTCCGCCGGGCGGCGTATTCCAAGTACAATACGCTTTCCGGGTCCGAGCTGGTCCCGTCGATTTCCCTGCTGGTTCCGGCGTACAACGAGGAATTGACGGTCATTGAAAACGTAAAATGTCTGATGACGCTGAATTACCCGACCTATGAGGTCATCGTCATCAACGACGGTTCCAGCGACGACACGCTGGGCGTGCTTCGGAGAGAGTTCGGGCTCGAACCGCTGCCGAACCCGGAGATGCGGAACTCGATCGACTGCCAGCCGATTAATGCGGTTTACCATAATCCTCAGTATCCGCATCTGTATGTAATTGATAAGCCGAACGGCGGCAAGGCCGATTCGCTTAATGCGGGCATTAACTTGTCCCATTACCCGCTGATTTCTTCCATCGATGCGGACTCCTTGCTGGAGAAAGACGCCTTGATCCGGATGGCGCGGACGTATATGGAGAACCCGGAAGAAACCGTGGCCATCGGCGGGGATGTGCGCATCGCCAACGGCTGTGTCATCGAGAACGGGGCGGTCAAGGAAGTTTCGCTGCCGCGTAAAATGTGGCCGATGTTCCAGGCGGTCGAATACCTCAAGGCGTTCCTTGGCGGCCGGATCGGCTGGAGCTCCATTAACGGCCTGATTATCGTATCCGGCGCATTCGGGCTTTTCCGCAAGGATTATGTGATCGCCGTCGGGGGCTACCGGGGCGGATATCCCGGAGAGGATATGAACATTATTATCAAGCTGCACCGTTACATGCTGGAGAACAAACTGAAATACCGGGTCGCCTTCTGTCCGGAAGCGGTCTGCTGGACCCAGGCTCCGGACACGTACCGGATTCTGTCCAACCAGCGCAAGCGCTGGGGGCGGGGAAATCTTAAGAACATGATCGAAAACTACGACATGGCGTTCAATCCGAAATACAAAGTGATGGGGCTCCTCACGATGCCGTACAACATCATTTTTGAAGCGTTGAACCCTTACTTCAAGATCACGGGTCTTCTGGCTCTGATCGGTTATACGATGATGGATATGACGCATTGGAGAGTGCTCGCGGTATTTTGGCTGATCAACTTCCTCAGCGGTTATTTGCTCAGTATCGGGGCGCTGCTGCTGGAAGAACTGGCTTTTAAACGGTTTAGCAAACTGTCCGACCTCGTTCGGATGATGCTTTACTCCATGTTCAAATTTTTCGGATACGCCCAGCTCGGAGGGCTGTGGCGGATTCAGGGGCACATTCAATATTTGCGCAACAACAACTCCTGGGGGACGATGACCCGGCAAAGCTGGCAAGAGAAAAGCGACACAGCCAAACCGGCGTAACCTGCATTCCCTGAAGGGAGTTGATGCAAAAGCCAGAAGCGGCCAAGGCCGAATCCTTGGCTAGACAAAAAAATCTATTACGGAAAGAAGGCGGGATGAGAGATGCTGAATACGGCATTGCAAAGCAAGCAAGAGCAGACCAGCTTATATATGGATATCGAGCAAAGCGTCAAGGAAGCGGCCTACGAAACCAACGGGATTTTGTTCATTTCTTGCGCAGGCGGGCCAACTTACTTGGAGAAGCAAGTGCGTGGCATTTTGGAATCCCAGCCCGGGGTGAATCCCAAGATTTGGGGCGGCGAAGAGCCGGGCTCCCTGTTCATTCTTTTCCCGGGGCAAACGCTCGACGCGGTGCACTTTCAAGGGCTGCTGCTCAAACAGCGGCTTCAGGAAAGCATGCCGGACTTGGTGGTCCGGATGACTCTAACAAGCTTTCCTGAAAAAAAGCAGCTGACGCAGGAGGTGTTGATCAAGATGGAGGACTCGGTAAAGCAACAGGCCTCCGGAGAAATCCACATTTTTACGCGTGAAGAGATGAAAACCATGCGCAGCCGCATTTTGATTGTGGAAGGGGACGCAACGGTCCGCGAGTTTCTGGAAATTCGCCTGCAGATGCAGGGTTATGAAACGGCCGTGGCCGACAACGGCTTGTCCGCCTTGGAAACGATCGAATCCTGGAAGCCCGATTTGGTGCTGACGGAGCTTAATCTGTATGGTATCGACGGATTGCCTTATATTCACCATATTCAACAACTGCAAGTTCCTGCGGTGCCGAAAATCGTAGTCCTGACCGAGCAAAGAGTGGAGCAGACGATCAGCCTATGCTTCCAAAACGGAGTGGACGATTATATCACCAAGCCGTTCTCCCCCGTGGAGCTGGACGCCCGGATTCGCCGTTCGCTGAATTCTTTGAGAATGAACCTGCAAGGGTTGAACTCCCAGCATATCAAATAAAAATCTATATAGATAAAATGGAGGTTGGAGCAGTGAATAATCAATATCAGAAATTACTGGAAGCCATCGAATCGAAAAACGCAGTTTTGGGTGTGGTCGGTCTTGGATATGTCGGCCTTCCCCTGGCTGTCGAAATGGTGAAGCAAGGTTTTCGTGTGGTAGGTATTGACCTGGATGCCGGCAAAGTCGATCGACTATATCGCGGAGAATCCTATATTCATGATATTTCTGACGAGACCCTCGGTGAAGTCATGGCTACGGGACGGTTCAAACCAACGACGGACTATGCTTCCCTGCGGGAGATTGATGCGATCAGTATCTGCGTTCCGACTCCGCTCAGCGAAAATCAGGATCCGGATACCTCTTACATCGTAACGGTGGTTGAGCAAATCAAACGTTTCATGAAAAAGGGCATCCTGATCACATTGGAAAGCACGACTTACCCCGGAACCACGGAAGAGCTGATCCAGCGGGAACTGGAAAAGCTCGGCTATGTGGTAGGCGAGGACTTCTTCCTCTGCTTCTCTCCGGAACGTGTCGATCCTTCGAATGCGAAATTCAATACCTTCAATACGCCGAAAGTGATCGGCGGAACGACGGAGGCCTGCCTCGCTCTGGGCACGGCGCTGTACAGCAAGTATGTTCAAACGGTCGTTCCCGTCAGCTCGCCTAAAGTGGCCGAGATGTCGAAACTTTTGGAGAATACGTTCCGCAGCGTCAACATAGCCTTCATTAACGAAATGGCCATGATGTGCGACCGGATGGGCATCGACATCTGGGAAGTGATCGACGCGGCCAAAACCAAGCCGTTCGGGTTTATGCCGTTTTATCCGGGGCCGGGAATCGGCGGACATTGCATTCCGCTGGATCCGATGTACCTGTCCTGGAAAGCGAAAGGCTTCCGCTTCTACAGCCAGTTTATCGAACTCGCCCAGTCGACCAATGACAATATGCCTTACTATGTAGTCAACAAAACATCCAAGATTTTGAACGAATATGCGAAGTCAATTAAAAAATCGAACATTCTCATTCTGGGAATGGCTTATAAGCCGGATATCAGCGATCTGCGCGAATCGCCGGCGCTGGAGGTTTATGAGCTTTACAAAGATAGTGGAGCGAAGGTGGATTTCTACGACCCTTACGCGACGAGTTTCCGCGACAAACACGGGATTACCGTGCCAAGCGTGGCGTACGACCTGGAGAAATTCAAAACGTACGATTGCATTGTGCTGGTGACCAATCACAGTAACCTGGATTACGGAGCCATCGCTCATCTCGGCGTACCGATCGTGGATACGCGCAACGCATTCCGCGACTTCAAATTGCCGCATATTTACAAGATCGGCCATTCGGTACAGCATGTGGCTGAAGCCAACGAGGCTCTGATCGTCGGATAAGGGGCTTGCGTAGACAAGGGAGGCGGTGATGAAAATGAAAAGCGCCGGAGCGAACCGAAGAAGACAGCTTCTGATCCTGTGCGGGGGGATCGCCTTATCCCTTCTTCTGCTCGTCATCCGCCCTTCCCCCTCGGAAGCCAAGGCAACCTGGCTTTGGAATACGAAGCTGATCCAGCAAAACGGCGAGGACATCATCCATTTTGCCAAGAAGCAGCGCATTAAAGTGATTTTTTTGCAAATCAGCGGGGATGTGAAAGAGGAAAGTTATCGTCATTTTGTACGTCTGGCCTCCTCCGAGGGCTTGGAGGTTCATGCGTTGAACGGACAGCCGGAATGGGCCTTGCAAAAATACCAACAAGAAGCGAAAGATTTCCTCGAATGGGTCAAGGAGTACAACCGGAAAGCCGCACCGGAGGAGAAGTTTACCGGCGTACAGTTCGATGTGGAACCTTACCTGCTGGATAATTGGGAAGCACGCAAGGCATCCATCGTCGAGCAGTGGGTGGAGAATATCCGGGTCTGGGTCGAAGCGGGCAAAGGCAGCGACTTTGAGATCGGTGCCGCGGTTCCCTTCTGGTTGAACGATATCAACTATCCGGGATCCAAAGCGCGGTTAAACCAGTGGATGCTGGAAAAGTTCGACTATGTGGCCATCATGTCTTACCGCGACGAGGCGGACCGGATCTATCAGGCGGCCCGGGCGACCCTGGAGGAAGGAGACCGCAAGAAGAAGCAGGTATGGGTCGGTGTAGAGGTCGGGAAGAGCAAGGAAGGACCGGGCGTGTCTTTTCACGAAAAACCTTTCGTCTCTCTGATCGGAGAGATGAATAAGTTGGTTAAGCTGGTGAAGGATCATTCCTCCTTTGCCGGCATTGCGGTTCACAGTTACGAGCCTTGGAGAAACAAACAGGGCCTGTGGGAACGATCGCTTAAGGAATAGCTTTGAGAAACAGCAGCAACCCGGAGCATAAGGCTCCGGGTTGTTTTTCGTTAGTAGCTTTAGCCAGTTGAGCTCGCGAAGCGCGCGAAACAAGAAGCTACCTGTTATGCGGGTGGTGTAGTGATGCTTATAGCACTGATGTTGGGGTTGTTATCATAGGAGTGTTCAAGCTACGATGTATAAAGAAAAGAAAAGGTGGCTTAATGGCTAATCGAAGTGATATGTCACATACAAAGAGGCGCTTAGCGTACTTTCAAGCTTCCAACTCCAAAAAGATGCAAATCTGCAGGTATTTAGGCCGATTCCCGAGGGGATGCGAAAAAAGATGCAAATCTGCAGGAATTTTCAGCGATTTTAGAGAAACGAGCCGGTTTCGTCGAAAATTCCTGCAGATTTGCAGGAATTTTGAAATTTTTGGTCCCAACCAAGAAAAAACATGCACATAAAGTCGATTTCATAATTCAAAAGCCTTGACACGACTGAGTTTTCTACAGCAAAAAAAGGAACACCTCCCCAAGTTCTCGAAGTTATAGTTGACCAAAACCATAACCCAAGAAAAAAAGGAGGGTTCC